>CATYUF010000021.1 GCA_958413095.1 uncultured Clostridium sp. | reverse complement strand
AAAACATATTGCAAACCTTGACTAATCCTAGAAAAATTGATAAAATCATTACAAAAATAGAGCATAAAAATAAATAGATAAAATATACAATAAAATGTGAAAGAAAATAATAAATTAATAAAACTATAAATTATAAAATAAATAAATGATAGATGTAAAATAAATCCAAAATATAAATTACAAGTAAACAACAAATTTATATAACAAATAGGAGACCAAAATGAAGATATCAGTACTAACACCTACATATAACAGAGAAAAATTACTAGAGAGACTATATAAAAGTCTAGTAAAAAATTCTAAGTATGGTGTAGAAATAGAATGGCTAATAATGGATGATGGTTCAACAGACCAGACAGAACAAAAAGTAAAAAGTTTTATCCAAGAGAAAGAACCACATATTCAAGTAAAATATTACAAGCAAAGAAATCAAGGTAAAATGGTAGCTATAAACAATCTAGTGGAAAAGGCAACAGGAGAGTATATGATAGACTGTGATTCAGATGATTATTTTTCAGATGAAGCCTTTAAAATAATGTCAGAAAAAATAAAAGAAACAGCTAACGAAAAAAATATATATGGATTATGTTTTTTAAAACATAGTACAAATGGAGAAAATATAGGGAATAACTTTACTAAACAAAGGACAACCCTATTTGACTTACACTACAAGGAAAATGACAAAGGAGAAAAAGCAATTTTATTTAGAACAAAAATTAGAAAACAATATAAACACAAATTAGAAAATGGAGAAAGATTTATAACAGAAGCAAGGTTATACTATGAAATGGATGATGATAATGAGATGATGTGTTTTAATTTTCCAATTATGATTTGTGAATATCAAGAAAATGGGTATACTAAAAATCTAAATGAGCAATTTATAAAAAATCCAGTAGGATATTATAAATATTTTCAAGAAATATTGGGAAGAAATATGAATGGTGTATTGTGGTCAAAGAGAATATATGCAATAAAACATTATATATTATTTTCAACATTAACAAATAGCAATAAAATTTTAAATGGAGTAAAAGGATTTTTAAATAAATTTCTAATAACCATGTTATATATACCAGGAAGAATAATGACTAAAAAAAGGTTCAAATAGGAGGAACTTATGAAAGAAAATAAAAAAATATCTGTTATTATTATAGCAAATAATAATACAGGAAAATGTTTAGAAAATATATTTAAACAAAGCTATATAAAAGATATAGAAACGGTAGTTTTTTATAAAGAAAAACAAACTGAAATAAGTGCAATAACAGAAAAATATCAAACTGCTAAATTTGTTATGTTTGAAAACAATATTTTTAAAGCCATAAATGAAAATCTAAAATTAATAAATGGGGAATATATATCAATTTTAAATAGTGAAGATAATATGACAATAGATTATTATAGAACTATGATAAACTTAGCAGAAGATGAGAATGCTGATATTGTTATGAGTAATGCAGTTCTAGAATATTCAGATGGCGGGAAAGCATATTTAAATTTAAGCGAAGCTTCACTTAAAAACTTAGAAAATCAAAATATTTTGAAAGAATATATAAAACAATCAGGATTGTCATTTTTGTGGAGTATATATGGAAATAAAATATATAAAAGAGAATTATTTGAAGAAACTTTAAAAGAAGTATGTAAAAAAGAAGAGGAGATTCAAAATTTTTACTTTTTTACAGTAATGTTTTATTATGCCCAAAAATTAAGAATAGTAAATAATGAAGTTTTATTCTATAATTTTGAAGAAGAAATATCAGAAAGTGTTAGAAACTTTACTAAATGCAATGGAATAAAAGAAGAATTAAAAGAAATTACAACTAAAAACTTTATATATATTGAAGAATTTTTAAAAGAAAAGAATATAGAAGAGTCAATAGAAAACTGGAAAGATAGATACTTAAATGAAAAGAGTGAATTAAAAAAAGATATATTGACAAAAACAAAAACTGCTTGGAATAATCACTTAGAAAAACTAAAAAAAGAGATAATAGATGAAAAAACACGAGTTGTAAGCTTTGATATTTTTGATACATTAATAATGAGACCATTTTGGAATCCAATAGATTTATTTACATTTTTAAATATATATTTTCGAGAAATAAATAAAACAGAAACAGGAATAGATTTCTCAAAAATAAGAGTAGAAGCAGAAAAAGTAGCAAGACAAAACTTAGCAAAAAATAAAGATAAAAGAGAAGAGATAACATTAGATGAAATTTATCAAGAAATTCAAAATGTAATAAATGTAGATAATGATATTATAGAAAAAATGAAAAATAAAGAACAAGAACTAGAAATAAAATTTTGCACAACTAGAAAAGTAGCAAAAGAAATATATGAGCTAGCGAAATATCTTGGTAAAAAAGTTATTTGCACATCAGATATGTATTTACCAATTGAAACAATAAAAGAAATGATAAATAAAAACGGATATGAAGTTGAAAAAATTTATTTATCATCAGAAATTGGACTAACTAAGTTTCACAAAGATTTATATGATTATGTGGCAAAAGACTTGGAAATTGAGCCAAGTAGAATAGTTCATATAGGTGATAATTACTTTTCTGATTATGAAAATGCATTAAAGTCAGGAATAAATGCACAATTTTTACCAAAAGCAGTAGATGTATTTTGTAATGAAAATATAACAAATGCATTGGGAAGTTTATTTAAGACAAATTTACCTATGTGGGAAAATAACTCAAACGGTCTTAATTTTATAGGAATAAGGTGTATGCTTGCATTAGTTGCAAACTCATATTTTGATAATCCTTATAGAACTTTTAATAATGAAACAGATTTTAATGCAGATTGCAATTTAATTGGATATTATGCCTTAGGAATGCATTTGTTTGGAATAGCAAATTGGCTTTTACAAAATGCAAAAAAAGAAGGATATGAAAAAATAGTCTTTTTTGCAAGAGACGGATACTGGACTTTAAAAGCTTATCAAATATTAGAAAAAATATATAAAGATTCACCAAAAACAGAATATTTATATATTTCTAGGCGAGCATTAATACCAGTGACTTTGAATAACAAATTTGATTTTTATAAATTATCAGAATTAATAGATATATATAAATATACACCTAAAACATTATTAAAATATATAAAGAATTTATTATTTAACTTAGAAAATTTAGAAGAAGAATGTAATAAAGCTAAAATAGACATGAATAAAAAATTTGAAAATAAAACAGAATTTAATAGATATATGAATTTAATAATTGATAAATTTTATGATAAAAATAAACATTCAGAAATAACAAAAAAATTAGGAGTATATTTTTCTAAAATATTTGAAGGTAAAGCTTGTGCTTTTGATATAGGTTATAGTGCAAAACCAGAAATGTATTTATCAAAACTATGTAAAAAGCAAATAGACACATATTTTGTGAATATAAGTAATGAAGAAGCATATGAGCATTCAAAAATAGGTGGCTTTAAATTATATTCATATTTTGATTATAGACCAACTATTACAGGTGTAGTAAGGGAAAGCTTGATGTCAACATCTGACCCTTCTTGCATTGGCTATGAATTTGATGAAAATGGAAATGTTATACCTGTATTTGAAGAGGAAAAATATGATTATCAAAATAGATTTATTTTTGATTCAATGCAGAATAAAGCATTAGAATTTATTAAAGATTTAGTTAATATATTTGGAAGTGATTTAGAAGATTTATACTATCAAAGATATTATATTTCATTACCTCATGAAATGTATATAAATTCAGCTAAAAAACTTGACCAAGAGATTTTTTATGGAATAGATTTTGAAGATGCTGTTGGCTTAGGTAATAAAATAACAGCAGTACAAGAGTGGAATTCCGAAATGAAAGAGAAAAATCAAAAGAGAACAGAGGAATTATTTGACATAAACTATACAAAAAATCTAAAAGAAGAAATATCAAAATTAAAAGAAAAATTAGATTTAGCTCAAAATGAAAAAAAGAAATTATTAGATAATTGTAAGAAAAAAGAAGAGGAGATAAATCAAATATATAACAGTAAAAGGTGGAAATATATAGATAATCTCGACAAATTTCTAGGAAGAAAAAAGTAATTATAAACTTGACAAGTATGAGTAATAAAGATAATATAGGGGAGAACAAGAAAGGTGAATGATATAATGAAAGAAAACAAAAAGTTATCTATAATTGTACCAGTATACAATGCAGAAAAATATATGGAAAAATGTCTAGATAGATTACTAGAACAAACATATAAAAATATTGAAGTTATAATAGTAAATGACTGTTCTCAAGGAAATTGTGAAGAAATTGCTAATAAATATCAAAAAATAGATAATAGAATAAAATATATAAAACATGAAAAAAATAAAGGATTATTTCAAGCAAGAATTACAGGTTCAAGTATTGCAACAGGAGAATATATAGCATTTTTAGATAGTGATGACTATGTTTCAATTGACTATTATAGAACATTAATGAATAATATAATTGAAAATGATTCCGATATAGCAATGGGAAATATGGTGCTTGAATATGACAATGGAAGAAAAGAAGAATACAATCTATTTAATACGAAAAAACTTAATTTACAAGGTGAAGAATGTTTAGAAGAGTATTTTGAACAAGAAGGTTTGTCTTTTGACTGGCATATTATTTGGAATAAAATATATAAAATGGAAATATGGAAAAAAGCATTAAAACATTATGCAAAAATAACAACACATTTGTTAATGACAGAAGATTTTGCTTTTTCAACAGTATTATTTTACTATGCCAGAAAACTTACAAATGTTCAAACTGATTGTGTATATTACTGTAAACATGAAACAACTTCTACATCAGTTAAAGATTTAACATTTAAAAAGTTTAATAAAAATATAACAGATATTACTACATCATTTAACTTTATAGAGAATTTCTTAAAAGAAGAAAAAATATATGATAAATACAAATATAAATTTAATAAATGGAAATGTTTATATGCTAACCAACAAAAGTCATATGTAGAAATGTCAGAAATGTCAAAAGAAGAGAAGAAAGAAGCTAATACTTTAATAGAAAAGTTTTATCCAAATGCAGAAAAAATATATAATTCAGAATATATATATAGTGTAGTAACAAAATGGGATACTCGATTAGAAAAATTAAAATTAGCTATTTGTGATGAAAAATTAAAATATATAAGTTTTGATATATTTGACACTTTAATAAAAAGACCCTTCTTCATTCCAAAAGATTTGTTTATATTACTAAATAAATATTTTAGAGAATATACAAATAAAGAATCTGGTATGGATTTTTCAAAAATTAGAGTTTATTGTGAACAACTAGCAAGAGAAAGAATTGAAACAGAAACTTGTCAAGAAATTACTTTAAATGAAATATATGATACAATAGAAACAGAATATGGTATTCAAAAAGAAATACTTGAAAAATTAAAAAATAAAGAAAAAGAATATGAAATAAGATTCTGTGAAAGAAGAAATATTGGTTATGAGTTATATACATTAGCATTAGCAAAAGGAAAAAAAGTAATATTTACTTCTGATATGTATTTACAAAAAGATGTAATAGAAAAAATCTTAATAAAAAATGGATATACAGAAAACGAAAAATTATATTTATCATCAGAAGTAAAACTTACTAAAGCCAGAGGAGATTTATATAAATATGTATTAGAAGACTTAAAAATATCAAATGAAGAAATGTTACATATGGGAGATAATTACCAATCTGATGTAGAAACACCTAGTAAATTAAAAATAAAAGCAATGCATTTACCTAAAGCAACAGATGTTGCATTACAAAGTAATTGCTTTACAAAAATGTTTACACAAAGTATGCCATTTTGGAGAGATAATGCAACTTCAATGAATTTTATTGGAATAAGAACAATGCTAGGAATGATAGCAAATAAATATTTTGACAATCCATTTAGAGCATTTAATGAATACTCTGATTTTAATGCAGACCCATATATAATAGGATATTACATATTAGGAATGTATACATTTGGTATAGCAAAATGGTTATTAGAAGAAACTGAAAATAAGAATTATACTAATTTAGTATTTATGGCAAGAGATGGATATTTACCAATGGAAGCATATAGAGTGATGAAACATTTATATAAAAATGTACCACAAGAAAAATATCTATATGTATCAAGAAAAGCATTAGTTCCAATAACAATTATGAGTAAATTAGATTTTTATAAATTACCTGAATGTATAAATGTAACAAATCATACACCAAAAGATATTTTAAAATATTTAAAATCTTGTATTAATGAAAATGTAAATGCAGAAGAAATATTAAAACAAAATAAAATAGATGCAGATAAGAAATTAGAAAATATTAATAATTTTAATAAATTTATCAAAGTTGTTGTGGATAACTTATATGATGAAGAAAAAAGTAAGAAAAATTTAGCTTACTTAAAATCATATTTTGATAAATTTTATGAAGGAAATTCAGCAACATTTGATATTGGATATAGTGCAAGACCAGAAATGTTTTTATCAAACTTATGTCAAAAGCCAATTGATACATTTTTCTTAAATATAAATATGGATGAAGCTTTTAGACATTCTGATATGAGCAATTTCAAATTGAAAACATTTTTTGATGGTAAACCATCAGCAACAGGATTTGCATATGAATCAATGTTATCAGCATTAGCTCCATCATGTATTGGTTATGAAATAAAAGAAAACAGTGTAGAGCCTTTGTTTGAGAAATATAACAAAACATATCAAGAAGAATTTATAATTAGTATTATGCAAAATGCAGCAATAGAATTTGTAAAAGATATCACAGAAATATTTGGTGAAGAAATAAAAGAACTATATTATGAAAGATATTACATATCATTACCAATAATGTCATATATAAATTCCTCAAAAGAAATAGATAAGTCAATATTTAATGCAATTTATTTTGAAGATGATGTACGATTAAAAGAACCAGTAAAAATGACAACTGAATGGAATAAAGAATTAGGATACAAAAATCAAAGAACAATGGAAGAATTGATTTATGGAGGAGGTTCAAGAGGAGTAGACAATTATGGATATTTAGACTATAATAGATATCCAGATTTAGAACATCATAGTAAACCAGTTAGATTTGTATATTATATGTTATTTGATAGACCTACTTTTAAAAGAAGAATGAGAGAATCCTTGAAAAATCATAAAATAATATTTAAAATAGGAAAAGGAATATATTCTTGTGGAAGCAAAATTAAAAATGTAATATATAAAGGAATCCATAAAATAAAAGGAGGACAAAAGTAGTGAAAGAAAAAGAAGATTATGCAATAGAGGTACAAGATGTATATAAAACTTTTAATGTATACTTAGATAAAGCAAATAGTTTAAAAGAAAAAATGCTATTTTGGAAAAGAAATAGAAAAGAAGTAAGAGAAGTTTTAAGAGGGATTAACTTAAATATAAAAAGAGGAGAAGCAGTAGCTTTGATTGGAGTAAATGGAAGTGGAAAATCTACATTATTAAAATTAATGACTAAAATCATATATCCTAATAAAGGGAAAATTATTATAAATGGTAAGCTTACATCTTTACTAGAACTAGGAGCAGGATTTCATCCAGACTTTTCAGGAAGAGAAAATATATATTTTAATGCTTCAATATTTGGATTAACAAGGAAACAAATAGATGATAGATTAGAACAAATTATAGAATTCTCAGAATTAAGAGACTTTATAGATAACCCAGTTAGAACATATTCTTCAGGTATGTTCATGAGACTAGCTTTTGCTGTTGCAATAAATGTAGATGCAGATATTTTATTAGTTGATGAAATTTTATCTGTTGGAGATCAACATTTTCAAGAAAAATGTATAAATAAAATGAAACAACTAAAAGAAGAGGGAAAAACTATGGTATTTGTAACACATAGTTTGGACTCAGCAAGGGAATTATGCGATAGAGCTGTATGGTTATCTAATGGAGTGCTAAAGTTAGACGGAAAAACAGATGAAGTTATTGAAAAATATATTAAGGAAACAGCATAAGGAAAGGAGAAACAAATGAACTTTTTTAAATCATTATATGAATATAGAGAATTATTAAAAACAAGTATTAGTAAAGATATAAGAGGAAAATATAAAAATTCAATATTAGGAATAATATGGTCATTTTTAAATCCACTTTTACAAATTGCAGTATATGCAATAGTATTTCCACTTATTATGAGAAGTGATTTACCAAATTATACAGTATTTCTATGTTGTGGATTAATACCTTGGAATTTCTTTTCATCAGCAATTTCAAGAACATCTTTTACAATGATTGAAAATGGTAATATTATAAAGAAAGTATTTTTTCCAAGACAGATATTACCAATATCAGTAGTAACAAGTGAAGCAGTTAATTTTATAATTTCAACAGTTATAATATTAGCATTTGTTTTAATATATGGAATGGGAATTACACAATTTCTTATTTTCTACCCATTAGTATTATTAGTACAATATTTATTATTAATAGGAATTTCTTTTATAGTATCTAGTGTAACAGTATTTTTTAGAGACTTACAACATTTTATAGGAATTGCTTTGCAATTATTATTTTATGCAACACCAATTGTATATGCATCAAATACTATACCAGAAAATTTCCAATGGATATTAAAATTTAATCCAATGACATATGTAATTAATGGATATAGAGATATATTCTATTATCAACAAGCACCTGATTTTACTTCTTTATTAATTGTATTAGGAATTAGTATAGTTTTATGTGTAGGTGGCTACATGATATTTAATAAATTACAAAGAAGATTTGCAGAAGAAATATAATTAAACAAAATAAAAAGTAAAAGGTTTTATAAAAGTTAATATACAATAAAAATAATAAATAATGAAAGGGATAAAAATATGAAAAAAGGTAGTGCTTTACCTAAGATGAAAGATGCCCTAAAACAACACTTAATATTAATAAGTGTTGTTTTAGGAATGTTTATTGCTTTAGGATTAAAATTAGAATTTATTAAAGATACTAATTTTTTAGGTTTTACAGCAAGAGCTAATGATATGATATATTTAATATTTACAATAGGAGTTTGTGTATTGATATATTATGTTGCAAAAATAAAAGATAAAAGGTTATGGTCAATATCAATAATTGTTGGATTAATTTTTTCAATATGTTACTATTTAGGAGATATTCAAAATAACTATATGTATACATATGTACCAACTAGCAAGAAATTTATTTTATATTCAATAATAAAAGTGGTGACATATTTTATACTATTTACAAATTGTGTAGCAATATTATTTAAAAAATTACCAATTTTAGCAAATAAATTTAATAGCAAAAAAGAGAGAAAATTTTTTACTAATAATAAAAAATCATTTTGGTTAGTAGCAATGATTTTCTTTGTATCATATATACCATTTTTCTTACACTATTATCCTGGAAATGTTAATACAGATAGTGTAGGAAGCTTATACCAGATAACAGGAATATCACTATATACAAATTTTCAGCCAATAGTATACACATTAATATTAGGAGGGCTTTGGAACTTAGGAAAGGCAATTTTTGGAACATCGGTTGCAGGAATAGCATTATATAGTATTTTTCAAATGATATGCACAAGTCTTGTATTTTCAACAATTATGTATTATATGGCTAAAAGAAAAGTTGATATAAAATGGAGAGTTGTTACATTTTTATTTTTACTACTAAATCCACTAAATGGATGGTTTGTAGTAAGATGTGAAAAAGGAATACTATTCCACTTGAGTTTAATATTAGTGATAATTGGTATTATAGATATTATACATGAACAAGAAAGGTTTTTTCAAAAAAAATGGAAACCAATTTTATTAGGGCTAATTTCTATTATGATGATGTTTATTAGAAATAATGGGATATATGCATTAGTATTAGCATTGCCATTCTTAATATGGGCATGCAAAAAAGCAAGAAAACAAATTGCAATATTATTTGGTATAATATTAGCAACAGTATTTATAATTCAAGGACCAATATTTAAAATGTTGAATATTAGTTATTCAAATCCAGGAGAAGCTTTGTCAGTACCAATACAGCAGTTTGCAAGAATTACGAAATACGATAATGGAAGACTTACAGATGAAGATAAGGAAACTATGCAAAGATATTTTGATAAAGACTTAAATATATTAGCTCAAGAATATTTACCTTGGAAATCAGATTCAGTTAAATCACATTTTTCTGCAGAAGAATTTGAGAAAGATAAGATGTCATTTATAGGAGAATATTTTAAACTTGCATTTAAATATCCAGTCCAAACAGTTTCTTCAATTGTTTTGAACACTGGTAATAATTATAGTCCAAATTTTAATATATGGGGAATAATAAGAGATTATGGAACAGAAACACAAGATGCATATGGGACTCTTGGTAGTAGTAATGATGAAGGATTTAATAGATTTATAAATGCTTATCCTATAGAAGCAGAACCTATCGTGGAATTTGATATATTAGATAGTATTAATGATGAATTGGTGAAAGGTAACATACCTGTAATATCAAATTTATTTGGTAATATAGGATTTTATTTCTGGATTTTGGTGTTGTGTCTTGCATATTGTATATATAAAAAGCAATATAAAAATATGATTATGATGTTACCAATATTGGGATTATGGGTAACAACGATTGCAGCACCTATTGTAGATTTAAGATATATATACCCAATGTTTTTAACTGCTCCAATATTTATAGGAATAATAATAAGAGATATAAAAATTAAAGAGGAAGAAGAAAATGGATAAAATAGAAGAAAAATTACTAAATAGAGAAGTTATCATGTATGTGATTTTTGGTATAGCAACGACATTAGTAAATTTAATTGTATCTTTTATATTAGAGGGAATAGTTAATCTGAATGGAGAAATTGCAAGTGCAATAGGAATTATAGCATCAATAATTTTTGCATATTTTACAAATAGAAAATGGGTATTTCAAACAAAAGCAAAAGGAAAAGAAAATATAAAGGAATTTGGAAGATTTATTTTAGGACGAGCATTTACAATGATTGTAGAACAAGGTGGGGTTATCATATTTTATACGCATATGAATTTACCTTTTATGCCTGTTAAACTATCATTAACAATAGTAGTAATTATATTAAATTTTTTCCTTAGTAAGTTTTTTGCTTTCAAAAAATAAATAAAAAGACAAGTTAAAATATAAGTTTTGACTTGTCTTTTTTAAATACAACTTGACCACTTGAAATTTGTTGATAATTAGCATAATTTGTAATTGACTTATGGACTTGGTTATGATAATATTTTTACAGATAATTAACTACGAAGGGAGAAAATAAAATGAAAGTTCTAGTAATAATTCCAGCATATAATGAAGAAGAATGTATAGAAAATACAGTAAACAACTTGAAGAAAATAAATTCTAAAGTTGATTATGTTGTAATAAATGACTGTTCTAAAGATTCAACAAAAGATGTTTGCAAAAAAAATAAATTTAATGTTATTAACTTACCAATAAACCTAGGTATAGGAGGAGCTGTGCAGACAGGTTATAAATTTGCATATGAAAATGGTTATGATGTTGCAATTCAAATGGATGCAGACGGACAACATGACCCTAAATATATCGATGATATGGTGAAAGAAATAGAAAATGGAAATGATTTAGTAATAGGTTCAAGGTTTATAAAAAAAGAAGGGTTTCAGTCTACATGGATACGCAGAATGGGCATAAATTTATATTCTAACCTAATAAAATTATTTACAAAAAAAGTAATAAAAGATACAACATCAGGATATAGAGCAGCAGGTAGAAAAGTAATAAAACTTTTTAGTCGCAATTATCCTGTAGATTATCCAGAACCTGAAACAGATGCATTAATTGCTAAAAATAATTTTAAAGTAAAAGAAATACCAATGGAAATGAAAGAAAGAGAAGGTGGAACTAGTTCCATTACTCCAATTAAATCAATATATTATGCAGTAAAAGTTGGACTTGCAGTAGTATTAGCATGTATTGTGAAAGATAAGGAGGTATAGAAAATGAATACAATATTACAAATAATTTTAATAATAGGAACAATACTTTTTTGTATTTTTATATTGGCTGTTACAAAAAAGAAAAGACTATCATTTAAATATACATTAGTATGGTTGATATTTGGTGTTATGACACTAATATGTGCAATATTTCCTTCAATAGTAACTGGATTATCTCAGTTACTTCATATAGAAGAGCCAACAAATGCATTATTTTTAATATATATTTTCTTGTTAATTGTTATTGCATTTTATATAAGTACATCATTTTCAAAATTATATGAAAAAGTAACAGGGCTAATTCAAGAAAATGCACTTTTAAGTTATAAAATTGAACAACTAGAAAAAGAAAAAAAGGAGAAAGAAAATGAAAATAATTAGTATTATAATTTACTTAATATTAACAGTTGGAGGATTAATCCTAGTAAAATCTGGAGCTGAAAGCACAAGTATGGCTATACAAAATGGTACTTTTAATTTTTCAATGCAATTAAAAGTAATGTTAGGGTTTTTAGCTTATGTAGGAAGTTTTTTAATATACACATTTTATATAATAAAAAAGTTTGATTTAAGCTATATATATCCTATAATAACAGGAATTACACAAGTATTAGTAGTAGTAGCAGGAATTTTATTATTTAAAGAAAAGTTAAACATTTGGGGAATAGGTGGAATTCTATTAATCATTATAGGTGTTGTATTTTTAAATATAAAATAAGGGGGGAGATTGTATGCTAAAAAAATATATGAAGGTGATAACATTTATTATATTAATGTTTTTGTTATCAATCAGTATAGAAAGCAATGCAAGCTCAAAAGAAGTACAAGTAGTAGAAGATGGTACATATGAAATAGTATCAGCAATAAATAGTAATATTGCATTTGACATAACAGATGGTTCTAATGAGGATGGTGCACAAATTCAATTATGGCAAAATGTTCATGCAAAGCAACAACAATTTATAATTAAAAATACTTTAGATGGATATTTTACGATACAATCAAAACAATCAGGAAAATATTTGACAATTGGAGAAAATAATCCAAATTGGGGAGTAAAAATCATCCAAAAACAATTATTAAATGATGATAGTCAGAAATGGAAGTTTAAAAAACAAAATGATGGAACATATAATATTATTTCAAAAATAGGAAATTTGAATATAGATATTCCTGATTGGAATTGTAGCAATGGAGTTAAACTACAATTATGGGGAAATAATGAAACTGCAACTGCACAGAAATTCATATTAATAAAACAAGAAATAGGAACAAAAAATGTAGAAGAAGGTACATATACTATTTCATCAGCTATAAATTCAAAAATAGCATTTGATATAGAAAGTGGTTCTAATAAAGACGGGACATTAATACAACTTTGGGAAAATGTTGGATCTACTCAACAAAAATTTATTCTTGAATATGTAGATGAAGGATATTATAGGATTAAATCAAAATTAACAGGAAAATATTTAACTGTAGAAAATAAAAATCCAGGTTGGGGAACACAAATTGTTCAAAAAAGTAAAATAGATGACGAAACTCAGCAATGGATGTTCAAAAAACAAGGAAATGGAATATATAATATAATTTCTAAGGTTGGAAATTTAAATATAGATATTCCTGATTGGAATTGTAGCAATGGCGTTAAATTACAACTGTGGGGAAATAATGAGGAAGCAACTGCTCAACAATTTATATTAACAAGAGAAGTAGAAGAAAAAGCAGAAAGAACAATAGAAGATGGAAATTATAGGATATTATCAAAGTTAAATACAAATCAATCTTTTGACATAGACTGTGGTTCTCAAAATGATGGAGCAAGGGCACAATTATGGACAGATGTAAATGCGCTACAACAAAAGTTTGAAATTAAACACTATAAAGATGGATATTACAAGATAATATCAAGAAATTCAAATAAAGTTTTAAGCGTAGAAAGTGATAATATACGCTATGGAACACCAATAGTTCAAAAAGAAGATGCAAATTTAGATTCACAATTATGGATAATAAAAGAGACGGAAGCAGGAGTATATACATTTATATCAAAAAGTGGAAATTTAGCATTATGCGCAGAAAATGGGAATGATGGAGCTAAGTTAGTTTTAGGAGATAAAAAGACAAGTTCAAATAATACATTTATTTCAATAAATGAAGAACCTGAAAAATATGCTGTTACTGAAATAGAAGATGGGTATTATAATATAAAATTAACCAGTAATAAAGTAGTAGATGTAAATGCCGCAAGCCAAGAAGAAAATGCTAATATACAAATATGGGATAGAGGAGCTGTTCAACAACAAAAATTCCATATAGAAAGAATTCCAAATCAAAAATATTACAAAATTTCAGCTATACATTCTGCCAAAGCAATTCAAGTTCAAAATTCTAGCATTTATATAGGTGCAAATGTAAGCCAAGGAACATATAAAAATTCTGCAAATCAACATTGGTATTTTATAGATTGTGGTAATGGATACTTTAATATAGTATCAAAAGAAAATAGTTTATATATGAATACTATTAATGTAAATCAAAATGCATCTAATATTCAAGTGGGATATAATAACGAGACAAATAATAATAAATTCAAATTAGAAAAAGTTAATGTTGTAGAAGCTGGACCTTTTGAAATAGAAAGTAAACTTAGTAGCAATAGAGTATTGGATATAGATAGAGGTTCATATGATAATGGTGCAAATGTGCAAATTTGGCAACCTCAAAATGCAAATCAAGAAAGATTTATTTTTGAACCTGTTACAAACGATGCATTTAAAATTAAAAATGTAAATTCAGGGAAAGTTTTAACTGTAGAAGATAATGGCAATGTTGCTCAATATGATTATATAGGTCAAGATAATCAACACTGGCAAGTAATAGAAAGAGGAGATAATTATTATAGCTTTAAGTCTAAGAAAAATGGAAATTGCTTAGACATAGATAATGCAAGTGCTGCAAATGGAACTAATGTTAAAGTTTGGGCAGATAATGGAAATGATGCACAAAAATTCAAACTAGTTAGTGGATATAGAAGATTTTTTGAGCAAGGAACATATGGAACATCAGGAAAAAGACAAGCAAATCAAGGTGGACATGATTTAGTATATTATAAAATAGGTCAAGGAAGTAAGCATTTATTTACAGCGTTTTCAATACATGGTTTTGAAGACTCATATTATAGAGATGGACAAGAACTTACATACATGGCAAACGAATTTAAAGACTATTTAAGAAATAATATGCCAGAAAATCTAGTAAATGAATGGACTGTATATATTTTACCTTCATTAAATCCTGATGGAGAATATGACGGATGGACAAATAATGGACCAGGTCGTACAACATTATATAGTTATGCACCTAATAATAAAGGAATTGACATGAATAGAGGTTGGAGTATAGGTTTTCAAAGGCAAACAGAAGATAGAAATTATAATGGAACAGAACCTTTTCAAGCACCTGAAACAGCACAATTAAGAGACTTTATATTAAATAATCAGGGAAGTAAAAATATTGTGATAGACACACATGGATGGCTAAATGAAACAATAGGGGATAATGGAATAGGAAGTTATTATAGAAATGAATTTGGAATTTCAAATCACATAGGAAGTTATGGAAAAGGATATTTTATAAATTGGGCAAGAAGTATACCAAATACACGCTCAATGTTACTAGAATTACCTGAAGTAAATAGCCATAATGAAGTGATAAATAGAAACTATCCTACAAAATTTATAAATGCAACATTGAAATTGTTGCAAGAAAATTAAAGTGAGGTAAAGGAATGAAAAGAATATTAAAATATATATTTATAATATTACTTGTTTCTATAATTCTATTTAATTACAATGTTGTACTTGCAAGTACAATTGTAAACAATACAATAAATAATACAAATCAAAGCAAGGAAAATTCTTTACAGACTAACACAGAAAAAAGTGAAGATAATATAAATGAAAATGTTATTAAAGAGGAAAAAGACGAAACACAAAATACTACTAAAAATGAAGTAGCAGAACAAGATAAAAAAGTAGAGGACAAAGAAGAAGTACAAGCTACCAAAATTACAAAAAGTAAAAAAACAATAGAGAATGGAATATATAAAATAGAAACAATATTAAATAATAGACCTGCATTTGATATAACAGATGGGTCAAAAGAAGATGGAGCATTAATACAGTTATGGGATTATGCAAATTCTAAGCAACAAAAATTTGAATTTACATATCAAGCAGATGGATATTACAGAATAAAATCAATGTATAGTGGAAAAGTATTAGCAGTAAAAAATAATGATGTAATCCAAAAAACAGAAAAAGGAACTAATGATGAAAAATGGATTATTACAGATGAAAAGGATGGAACATATAGCATAAGTTCAAAATCTAATGGATTAAATATAGATATTCCTGATTACAATGCAGTTAATGGTCAAAAAGTAAAAATGCATTATAAAAATGGAACAGAAGCTCAAAAATTTAATATTGTAGAGCAAGATAAGAAATTACAAAACGGTATATATAAAATACAATCTATATTAAATTACAAACCAGCATTTGACATAACAGATGGGTCATTTGAAGACAAAGCTCAAATTCAATTATGGGACTATGTAAATGCAGAACAACAAAAATATGAAGTTACAGCAGATAAAGATGGATATTATAAAATAAAATCCGTATATACAGGAAAAGTTTTAGCAGTGGAAAATAATAATGTAGGTAATGGAACTAAAATCATTCAAAAAACAGAAAAAGGAACAGATGATGAAAAATGGAGCTTAAACTATCAAGGAAATAACAAATATACAATAAGCTCAAAGATTAATGGGCTAAATATAGATATTCCTGATTATAATGCAGTTAATGGTCAAAAATTGCAAATGCATTATGGAAATAATACGGAAGCACAACGTTTTGTATTTTCTAAGGAAACTACAAAAGCAAAACCTTTTGAAAATGGAGATTATACTATTAATTCTGTTTTTTCAGCTGGAAAAGCACTTGATATAACAGATGGTTCAAAAGAAAACGGAGCAAAAATTCAAATTTGGTCATATGTAGGAGCTGAACAACAAAAATTCAACTTAGAATATTTAGAAGATGGGTATTATAAAATAATATCTAAATATTCAGGAAAAGCTTTAACAATAGAAAACCAAAAAGTATTAGGAAGTTATGTTATTCAAAAAGATTATGCAAATTTGGATAGTCAAAAATGGCAAATAAAGCTAAAAAGTGGTGATAGGTATTCTATATTATCAAAAGATGGAACATATGCATTAGAAGTAGAAAATGGAACAGATGGTGCTAAATTAAAAATGAATTATAGAAATGGAACTGCAAAACAAGAATTTTCATTTTATGCTAGAAGAAGATTAACACCAAAAAAGACCATAGAAAATGGAATATATAAAATAGAAAGTATATTAAATAGTAAACCAGCATTTGATATAACAGATGGCTCAAAAGTAGATGGAGCTAAAATCCAATTATGGGGATTTGTAAATGCAGAGCAACAAAAATTTGAGATTACATGTGATAATAATGGTTATTATGAAATAAAATCAGTGTATTCAGAAAAGGTACTTGCAATAGAAAATAATAAGGCATCTAATGGAATTTCAATTATTCAAAAAACAAAGCAAGGAACAGATGACGAAAAATGGATTATAAATAGTGAAGGAAATGGTACATATAGTATAAACTCTAAGATTAATAATTCAAGTATAGATGTTCCAGAATATAATGCAGTTGATGGGCAAAAATTGCAACTTCATGATTGGAATGGAGAAACGGCTCAAAAATTTACTTTTACAAAAGTGAAGAAGAAAGAGAAGTTAAAAGATGGAACATATAGAATAACAATGTTTTCAAATGAAAAGTTATCATTTGACATAGATGCAGGAAAAAGAGAAAATGGTGCAAACTTACAACTATGGAGTTGGGCAGGAGAAAATAGCTATCAACAACAATTTAAGCTTATATATGATTCATCTGATAATACATATGTTATTTACAATATAAACTCAGGAAAAGTTTTAGATGTGCAAAATGCATCTTATACTCCAGGTGCAAATGTATGGCAATATGAATATAATGGAACAGATGCCCAAAAGTGGTATATAGAGCAAAATAATGATAATAGCTATAATATTAAATCTAAATTAAATGGATTATACCTAGATATAGCAGATGGTAAATTGGCAGATGGAGGAAATGTGCAAGTATATTCATATAATGGAACAAATGCACAAAAATTTAATTTTATTGCTCAAACTGAAAAATCAATAAGATATGTTCCAGATGGATTATATAGGATAGCAACAAAATCTAATAATAATTTAGGTTTTGATATAACAGACGGTTCTAAAAATGAAGGAGCACAAATACAACTATGGGATTATGTTGGAGCTGCACAAGAAGAATTTAGGATATATTATGAGGGAGGATATTATTATATCTATTCTCCATATTCAGATAAAGTAATTCAAGCTGGGAAAAATAACGAAATTTTAACACAAGCAAAGAAAAACACATCAAAAAATACACAAAAATGGATATTACAGCCTAATGGAGACTCATATAATATTATATCAAAAGCAACAGGACTATATATTGATGTAGTTGATGGAATTTTTAAAAATGAAACTAAAGTACAAACACATTATGGAAATGGAAATGTAGCTCAATTATTTAAATTTGAACAAGTTGGAATCTCAATAGATGAAAATAAATATCCTGGATATAAACAAAAAATAACACAATTAAGACAACAACATCCAAACTGGGAATTTGAATTATTATATACAGGTTTAGATTTTAACACAGCAGTAACAGGAGAATACGAATATGCTAATAAGCAAGCAAACTTAGTATATACACCGACATATAAAGGCGATTGGATAGCACCAAACCCATATGTTAGTGGAACTTGGGCTTCAGCATCATATAAGGGAATAGCATATTTTATGGATTCAAGAAACTTCTTAAATGATGTAGATGTATTCCAATTTGTTGATTTAGGAAATTATGCAAGTAGTGGAGCAACCAAGGAGTCAATACAATATCAAGTAAATGGAACTTTTCTAAATAACTATGCAGAAGATCTTAGAAGAATATGTGAAAACAACAATGTAAATCCATATTATATCATCGCAAGACTATTCCAAGAACAAGGAAGAAACGGATCAGCAACATTAGAGATGGATGGTGGAGATGGAAAAAAATATTATAATCCATTCAATATTGGAGCAGTAGTTGGAAATGATGTCGCAACAGCTTTAGCAAGAGCTAAAAAAGAAGGATGGGACACAATGGTAAAAGGACTTGAAGGCGGAATGAAAATAGTAAAAAGTGGTTATATAGATGTAAAACAACATACATTATACTTAAATAAATTCGATGTAAACCCAGCAAGTGGAGGAGGATTCTATAACCACCAATATATGCAAAACTTATCAGCAGCATATAGTGAAGCAGATATATTAAGAAGCTGTTATGTAGATACTAACACATTAGATAATAAAATTAAATTTGTAATACCTGTATTTGAAAATATGCCAACAACAGTTTCAGAAAAACCAACAGGCCAAGGTGGAGGACAAATATCTTCTGATAAAGGACCAATAAGTGTTAAAGTAGTTGATACTGATATGGGGTTAGCCTTAAGAGCAGAAGCTTCAACATCAGGAAATTTAATTGAAAGAATGCCAACAGGTTCAGTATTATGTTCAATTGAGAGAATATCAAACGGATGGCACAAGGTTATAGCACCATCAGGAAACATTGGATATTGTTCAGATTCTAATTTACAAATTATTGCAGACGAAACAAACTGTAATGATAGAGTTAAAGTAGAAACAAAAGATAATAGTGGAACCAATGTAAGAACTGGACCAGGAACAAGTTATCCTATAATAAGAGCCGTAGGAGAAGGAACAGTAGGAACACGAATTATGACTAATAAATATAATTATGAGGGTTATTCATGGGATATAGTTGTTTTTGAAGATGGAACAAAAGGTTTTGTAGCAACTAATTATTTAGTGAAAATAGATTAATTTGAAGGGGGAATGGTAAATTAATATAGTAATTAGTTTACCATTTTCTATTATGTAAAAGTTTTTATATTGTTTTTATGATTAATACAAGTGATTATAGGCAAAACAATAAAAAACTAAAAATATCAAGTAAGGAGAAAAATAGTCATGAAAAATAAAAAAAAGGTATTGACAATAGGAATAATATTTTTATTTATCACAGTAATGCATAGTTTTTCATATGCAGCAGGAAGACTAGTAGATATTCCTGTACCACCTAACAGTGCAGGAAAAGCTGATTTTACTTCAGAAGAAGGAGAAAAAGAAGCACAGCAATATGAAGAAAATAAGATAAAAGAAGAACAAAATACAAGTAATACAACACAAGAATATATAGAAAAATCAGGAAATAATTATTTGAAATCTTTAAAAGTAGAAGGGTATAAATTAGAGCCAGAATTTAATATGCAACAAGATAATTATATAGTATATGTTGATAATAAAAGTAGAGTGAAAAATTTGAATATAATAGCAGAGCCAGATGATGAAATGGCTAAAATAGAAGGGACAGGAGTAATAGAAATAACTCCGGAACAACAATTGGTTAATGTGAATGTCATTGCAGAAAATGGTAATTTAAAAGTATATACAATAAAGGTAGAAAATCGAGCTGATAGACCAGAAGATAAAAGTAGAGGAGTAACTGTAATGATTACAACAGTGATAGTTGTTTTGATAATCAGTGGAGTGGCTATAATTGCAGATAAAAAGTCAAAACATAAATAATGTTAGCTAGTAAAGAATAAAAAGAAAAAAAGTTGAATAATTTAAATAAAAATGTTATTATAATGAAGTAATATATAATTTTTAGGAGAGATATGTATGAATAAAAAAAATTTAATAATTTGTATAATTGTTGTTCTAATAATTATATTAACTATATTCATAATAAAATTAGATAATTCAAGAAAAGTTCATAAAAAAAATAATGATATAGAAAATACATTATCAGTAGAAAGTGAAAATAATTCAGAAAGTTTCAATACATTATATAATCCTAAAAACTATGAATATACTACTGAAGAAGTAGAAAAAATTAGAAATGAAATAAATGCAACGGCTAATACTGATATTTATAGAGTAGAGGAAGAACCAGGAGGAAGAAAAATTCTTCAAGTAAAACCAGAAATTCAATTTAATGTTAATCTAGCAGGAATAATAAAAAATGGCAAACCAGAAGAGAGTGAATTAAGCAAATTACTAGAAAAAAGACCTAACGATAATGGCGTATGGATATCAAAACAATCAAGAGATAGATTTTTAGAATTGTTAAAAAATAATGATATACAAAATTTTAGTATAAATAGTGAAGGATATTTAAAAATTGATTCCAGTATTAATAATGAAGTAGCAACAAAATTAGAAAATATGATAAAATTAGATAAATTATATATAATAAACATCACAGGAAAAGCTTATGAGAGAGATTATATTACAGGAGAAATTGTGGAATATCCTTTTGAAGATATGGATCCAACACAAATAGTAGAACCATATGGTGATAATAATAAAGTAATTCTTGAAGTAACAACTAATAAAAAAAATAAACTAACAGATAAAGAAATATTAGAAACAATAGTTCAATATTAGATAAGGCGAAAATATAAATAGTGTTCTAGAATGCTAATAGCTATAATATAAGGAACTTTTAGATAAGTAAGAAAGGAAGAATTTTAATATGGAAAATATAAAAATCTTTGCATGTAGTGAATATGCAGAACCATTTACAAAGGAAATATGTGATTATTTAGATTTGCCTATGGGGAAAATAAATAGAATGAAGTTTAAAAATGATAATAATTTTGTTCAATTATTAGAAACAGTAAGAGAACAAGATGTATATCTAGTACAAAGCAATACACCACCAGTAAATGAAAGAATAATGGAATTATTAATAACTATTGATGCAGTAAAAAGAGCATCAGCTAAAAATATAAATGTTGTATTGCCATATTATATTTATTCTAGGTCAGATAAAAAAGACCAACCACGAGTTCCTATAACAGCTAAATTAATGGCAAAATTAATCGAAGCAGCAGGAGCAACAAGAGTTATTACTTGTGATCTTCATAATCCAGCAATACAAGCATATTTTGATAAAATAAATTGTGATAGACTTTCAGCAGAAAGATTATTAGAAAAATATTTTGAAGATAAAAAATTAGATAATAAAGTTATAGTTGCAACAGATGCAGGAAGTTCAAAAAAAGCATATAAATATTCTGAATTTTTTAATTGCCCAATAGCAATGCTTGATAAAAGAAGAGACGGAAATAATGATAAAGCAATTGGGACAACCATTATAGGAGATGTAAAAGGAAAAAATGCAATAATTTTTGATGACGAGATAGATACAGCAGGTTCAATGATGGAAACAGTAAGAGTATTAAAAGAATTTGGAGCAGATGCAGTATATGCAGCTTGTACTCATGGAGTTCTTTCAGGACCAGCAATAGAAAGAATAGAAAAATCACCTATAAAAGAATTGGTTATAACAAATACAATTCCTTTATCAGAAGACAAAAAAATAGATAAAATAAAAGTAGTCTCTATTGCACCACTATTTGCAGAAACTATAAGAAGATTAAATGAAAAAAGACCATTAGGTGAATTATTAAAGAAATTTATATAATAATTGTAATAGGAAAATAAGAAATATGTAATTATTATTAATATCAAAAATTTATGAGGAAAAAATTATAATAAATATTAAGAAAAATTAATTAGTAAAAAGGAAGTAGTTATGAAAAAAATAAGTATTATAATACCAGCTTATAATGAACAAGAATCATTACCAATATTGTATGAAAGATTAACAAAACTTATGGAAAACTTAAATAATTATAATTTTGAAGTATTATTTGTAAATGACGGAAGTAAAGACAAAACAATAGAAATTATAAAAGAATTAAGAGAAAAAGACGAAAGAATTTGTTATGTTGATTTCGCAAGAAATTTTGGAAAAGAAATTGCAATGATAGCAGGACTTGATTATGCAACAGGAGATTGTGTAATATTTATGGATGCAGACTTACAAGACCCACCAGAATTAGTACCAGAATTAGTTAAATACTGGGAAGAAGGCTATGATGATGTATATGCAAAAAGAAAATCTAGAAAAGGTGAAACTTGGTTAAAGAAATTTACTTCTAAAATGTATTATAAAGTGTTACAACATATAACAAGAGTTGAGATACAAGAAGATACAGGAGACTTTAGATTATTAGATAGAAGATGTGTAAATGCATTAAAAAAGCTTAGAGAATCACAAAGAAATACGAAATCTATGTTTAGTTGGATAGGATATAAGAAAAAAGAAGTTTTATATGATAGAAATCCAAGAGTTGCTGGAACAACTAAATGGAATTATGGTAAATTAATGGATTTAGCAATAGACGGAATAACATCACTTACAACATCGCCTTTAAGAATATCTACTTTTATTGCAATACCAACATTTATAGTTTTATTTTGTTATTTTGTATATGTAATTGCTAAAGCTTTTGTTGTAGATCAACCAATACAGGCATATCAATCAATAATATTACTAATATTATTCTTTTCAGGAATACAAATATTGCTATTTGGAATTGTTGGAGAATACTTAGGAAGAATATTTAATGAGACAAAAAATAGACCATTGTATTTAGTTAATGAATATAATGGAGAAAAAGAAATGAATGATTAATCATAATGATTTTTGAATCTGACTTGAATGGTGATTTTGGGGTCGGAGACAAAAATCATTTTTGCATTTACTTGAAATTCACTTGTAAAAAAGTACATATTGGTGTAAAATACAGTAGTATTGTAAATAATAAACTAGGAGGAAAAAAATAATAATGAGATTTGTGACAGATGATAAATCAAGAGAAGAATATAAAAAATTTTTAGAAGGACATGAGAGATGTAACTTTCAACAATCTTTAGAATGGGCAGAGGTTAAGAAGCCAAATTGGAAGCCAGAAGTTATACTTGCAGAAGATGATAAAGGAAATATAGTTGGTTCTTTATGTGTATGGATTAGAAAAATGCCTATTTTTGGTAATATTATGTATTCATCAAGAGGACCAGTATGTGATATTCATGACATAGAAGTAATGAAACAATTAACAGATGGTGCAAAAGAACTTGCTAAAAAATATAATGCAATAGTTTTAAGAATTGAACCAGATATTTTAAGTAGTGATGAAGAATTTAGAAAAGTTGTTACAGAATTAGGATATAAGATAAAAGATGATGCTAAAGATTTTAAAGACGAAATACAACCAAGATATGTATTTAGATTAGATATAAAAGATAAAACAGAAGAAGAAATAATGGCAGGGTTTCATCAAAAATGGAGATATAATATCAGATTAGCTGGAAGAAAAGGCGTAGTTGTTAAAGAGGGAACAAAAGAAGATTTAAAAGATTTTCATAAAATAATGATAGAAACAGGTTCAAGAGATGGCTTTATTATTAGACCATTAGAGTATTTTGAAAAAATGTATGATTGCCTAGGACCTGACCATATGAAAATATTAATGGCTTATTATAACGATGAGCCAATTTCAGGGGTAATACCAATATTCTATGGTAATAAAACTTGGTATCTATATGGAGCAAGTAGTAATAGCCACAGAAATTTAATGCCAAACTATTTATTACAATGGGAAATGATAAAAATGGCAATAGCAAGAAAAGATGATGTATATGACTTTAGAGGCGTATCTGGAGTTGTTGATGAAAATCATCCTCAATATGGACTATATAGATTTAAAAAAGGTTTTGGAGCTACTTTTACAGAATTTATAGGAGAAGTATATTTACCATTTAAACCATTAAAATATAAGTTATATAAATTTTCAGAAAAAGCATTTAGAACTTTAAGACAAATGAAAATGAAATTAAAAAATAAAAATAAATAAATTACAAAATGAATAAAAAAGATGGGTTTGAATAATATCTAAATTTTATAAATTATTCATTCTAATTTGTGCCTTAAATGGAAGGAATGATAGTAAAAATGAAATCATTAGTTATACAAAAAAAGGATTTAGTACATAATATAGAGAGAATAAAAGAACATGCAAATATAAATGGAAAAGATGATTTGGGAAATTCAGTAAAAATAATTGCAGTAGTAAAAGGGAATGGCTACGGATTAGGATTAGTAGAACTTACTAAGTTTTTGATTGATAATGGTATTTCATATTTTGCAGTTGCTACAATTGAAGAAGCTTTAGAATTGAGAGAAGCAGGAATAAAACAAGATATATTAATGTTATCAACAATGAGTGTAGAAGAAGATGTAGAAAAATTAGTAAATAATAATATAATAATTACACTAGGTTCTAAAGCTGATGTTAAAATAGCAGAAAAAATAGGAGATAAATTAGGAAAAAAGATAAGAGCTCATATAAAAATTGATACAGGATTTGGGAGATATGGCTTTGTATATGAAAATAGAGATGAAATGATAGAAACTTTAAAAGACCTAAAAAATATAAAAATAGAAGGTACTTTTTCACACTTTTCAATAAGTTTTTATGATGATAAATATACAAAAGAACAATTTAATAGATTTATAGATGTTGTTGAAGTTTTAAAAATGAATGGAATAGTTCCAGGAATGCTTCACATATGTAATTCATCAGCTTTTGTAAAATTTCCTAATATGCACTTGAATGCAGTAAGAATAGGTTCAGCATTTTTAGGAAGATTATCAGTTAAAAATACATTAGGCCTAAAAAAGATTGCACAGTTGGAATCAGAAGTAACAGAAATAAAGGAATTACCAAAAGGATTTAATATTGGATATTCAAATACTTACAAGACAAAAAAAGAAACTAAAATTGCAATAATACCATGTGGATATATGGATGGAATAAATATTACAACTGATAGAGATATGTTTAGATTTATTGATAAATTAAGATATATTGTAGGAGATATAAAAGATTTATTTAGAAAAAAGCAAATGTTTGTAACTATAAAAAATAGGAAATATCCTGTTTTAGGTAGAGTAGGAACATATCATATTATTTGTGATATAACTAATAAAGATATAAAAGTAGGAGATAAGGTAGTGTTTAATATAAATCCTAAATATGTAGACTCTAAAATAAGAAGGGAGTATAGGTAATGAAGCAAGAGGAAAGAAAAGAAGAACAACCAAAAGAAAATGTTAATGAAAAAAAGAATAAAAAAAGTTTCTTAAAAAAAATATGGTATTCTATAACAAAAATAGAAAAATATCCAGAAATGGCAATAGAGGGTGTTGGAAAAGCAGTAGCTTATTTAGCTAAATTAGTAATTATAATATCTGTTATTCTTTCAGTTTGGCTGACATATCAAACATATACAGAATTAAATAATGGACTAGATTATATAAAAAATGAATTTCCAAGTTTTTCATATAAAGAAGGAAAACTAAGTGTGGAAAATAATCAAGAGCCACTGATCTTTGAAAGAGAAGATATTGAAAAAATAATAATAGATACTGAAACCGATTCTCAAGAAGAAATTAATAGTTACTTAAATTCAATAAATAAAAACCGTGGAGGAATTGTTGTAACTAAAGATAAATTAATAATAAAAAATAGTGTAACAGATGGAGCTATCGAGTATAACTATACAGATATTTTAGGTGCTTCAGGAATACAAGAATTTTCAAAAGAAGATGTGGTAAATCTAAAAAATAATGCTAATATGTCAATATTAGTGGTAAATGTATTTTTAACTTTATTTGTTTATGGATTTATTATGTACTTTATAACAACATTATCATATGTATTACTAATAAGTGTGTTAGGTTTTTTAGCTGCATCAATGCTAAAAATGAAGATGAGGTATGCTCCTATATTTAATATGTCAATATATGCAATAACTCTTTCAGTAGTATTAAATATAATATACTTAGTAGTTAATATCTTTACAGGATTTGTTATTGAATATTTCCAAGTAATGTATATTGCAGTTGCAACAATTTACTTAATTGCAGCAATAATGATTATGAAATCTGAATTTATAAAAAAACAGGCAGAACTAATGAAAATAGTCGAAGCACAAAAAATTGTAAAAAAAGAATTAGAAAATAACAAAGAGGAAAAGAAAGAAGAAAAAGGAGATACTAAAGAAAAGAAAGAAGACCAAGAAGGCAATAAAGAGAAAAAAGACAAAAATGGCGAAGAACCAGAAGGACAGAATGCATAAAATGAAAATATAGAATAGCTAAGAGAACAAAATATATAAGGGAAAACGAAGAATTTAAAACACAAAAATACATAAGAGAAAAATGAGAAATAAGTTAATGCATAAAGGGGAAGAAAGGAAAGATTATGAATCAAGATAAAGGAAAAGTAAATCAAAATAAAGATAAAAAAGAAAACAAAAAAAATCTTTGGTTAATAATAATACTATTACTTTTATTGACGGTATTAATAGTAACAACTGTCTATCTAATGAAAGATAAAGAAGAAGAGGACAAAAATACATTAGCATATACAGATTTAATAAAAGAAATATCATATGGAAATGTAGAAAAGGTTGAATTAACAACAGGAAGTAAAAATGCTAAAGTAAAAATGAAAAATGAAGAAGAAGAAAAGAAAGCATTAATACCAGATACAGAAGCATTTATAACTTTAATTCAAACAAAAGTAGCAGAAGGAAATGAAATAGAATTAGTACAAAAACCACAAAGCTTTTTTGTTCAATTACCAGGAATGGTTCTTTCAATTTTACCAACAGCTGTTATGGTTGCATTATTTGTTATGATTTTTAAAATGCAAGGTCTCGGTGAAAAGGGAAAAGTTTACGATGAAACTGAAAGAAAGACAAAAATAAAATTTGATGATGTTGCAGGACTAGAAGAAGAAAAAGGTGAGTTAAAAGAAATAGTTGAATTTCTAAAAGAACCAGAAAAATTCACAAAAATGGGAGCAAGAATTCCAAAAGGAGTATTATTATATGGAAAACCAGGAACAGGTAAAACTCTAATAGCAAAAGCAATTGCAGGAGAAGCAGATGTCCCATTTATTTCAATGAGTGGTTCAGAATTTATAGAAATGTTTGCAGGTTTAGGGGCATCAAGAGTTAGAAAACTATTTGATAAAGCAAGAAAACTAGCACCATGTATAGTATTTATAGATGAAATTGATGCAATAGGTTCAAGAAGAACATCAAACAGTGGAGCAGAATCAGAAAATAATCAAACATTAAATCAATTATTAGTTGAAATGGACGGATTTGGTTCAGAAGAAACAATAATAGTATTGGCAGCTACAAATAGACCAGAAATGTTAGATAAAGCATTATTAAGACCAGGAAGATTTGACAGACAAATAACAATACCAACACCAGACTTAAAAGGAAGATTAGAAATATTAAAAATTCATAGTAAAGATAAAAGAATATCAGGGAATGTAAATTTAGAAAGTATTGCAGAAGATACAGCAGGATTTACAGGAGCTGAACTAGAAAATATTTTAAATGAAGCAGCAATTATTGCTACTAAAAATAAACACGAAGAAATAGAAAATGACGATATAGAAGAAGCAGTAAAAAAAGTTACAGTTGGACTAGAAAAGAAAGATAGAATTATATCAGATAAAGACAAAAAATTAACAGCATACCATGAAGCAGGACACGCAGTAGTAAGTAGATATTTACCAACTCAAACAAATGTAAAAGAAGTATCAATAATACCAAGAGGTGTTGCTGGTGGCTATACAATGTATAAGACAAATGAAGACAAATACTATATTTCAAAAACAGAAATGCAAGAAAAACTAATAGCATTATTAGGAGGAAGAGCAGCAGAAAAATTAGTTTTAGATGATATATCAACAGGAGCAAGTAATGATATAGAAGTAGCAACTCAAATAGCAAGAGATATGGTAACTAAATATGGTATGAGTGATAAATTAGGACCAATAGATTTCCAAGGAAAAGAGCCATATGAAATTCAAATGTTTGGTGAGAATATTGGAGATAGAATTGGACAAGAAGTTAAATTGCTAATAGATACAGCATATAATGATGCTCAAATATTATTAAGAGAACATAGAGACAAGTTAGATGAAATAGCTGAGACTTTGTTGAGAAAAGAAAAAATAAATGAACAAGAATTTAATGATATTTTTGAAGGGGAATAAGAGTATAAAAGTAGTAAAAAATTGAAGATTTTATTTTGAAGATATGTAATTTTAAATTTTATGATAATTTTTGATAATGAATAAAAGACTGTTCTAGGGTATAAAATATATTTATATTCTAAAATAGTCTTTTTTAGTAGAAAACATATCAATTTGTTGTATATAAAAAATAAAAATATCTCAAAAAAATAGTTTGTGAGTATATCGTAAAGTTTGTGTATAGATTTGCTAATTTATTATTTTTTAACTAAATTAGAATCACTATAAATATTAACATTATCGTATTTTTGTAAATCCATTTCATCTAAAGAATTCTGAATACAACTTACAATAACATTATTAAAACTCATATTTTCTTTTTGAGCAATTTTTCTTAATGTATCATTCATAGTTTCAGGTAGTCTAATAGAAATTTTAACATTACTTTTTTTATATTTAGAAATTTCAAACATAATATTCCTCCTTAATAAATAGTAAATTATAAATTATTATAATTGTCTCACAAAAGTAATATAAAAAATACTAGACAAAAGTATTGTACTTTTTGAAGGCTTTTGGTATATTTATAATGTATATAATAAAAAATACATATGAGGGGGAATAAAAATGAAAGAAAAATCAACATTAAAAGAGGTTTCAAACAATTACTTGACACATACAATGTCTAGTAAAGGTATTACTTTAATAGCATTAGTAATCACAATAATAGTTTTGTTAATTTTAGCAGGAGTAAGTATAGCAATGTTAACAGGAGATAATGGAATATTAACACAAGCAA
>CATYUF010000020.1 GCA_958413095.1 uncultured Clostridium sp. | reverse complement strand
ATAGCTATCGCAAACAAAAAAATAATTTTTAAGAAGGAGGGAAAATTACAATGGCAAAACAAGTAGCAACAAGTGAAAAAATTAGAATAAGACTAAAAGCTTATGACCATGTAATTTTAGAACAGTCTGCTGAAAAAATAGTAGATACTGCTAAAAAAACAGGAGCAAAGGTATCAGGTCCTATTCCATTACCAACACAAAAAGAAATCGTAACAATATTACGTTCTCCACACAAATATAAAGATTCAAGAGAACAATTTGAAATGAGAACACATAAAAGAGTTATCGACATTCTTTACCCAACACAAAAAACAGTTGATAGTTTAATGAAATTAGAATTACCAGCTGGTGTTAACATCGAAATAAAATTATAATTAATTGAATTTAAATTATAGTAATTTGATTTTAGACTACAAGTAAATATGTAGCATCAAAACCAAGCTGATAAGTAAGAAAATACATATAAAATTTTATCAGCCAATAGTTAGGAGGAAATAATAAAATGAAAAAAGGAATAATCGGAAGAAAAGTTGGAATGACACAAATCTTTGATGAAAAAGGAAATGTTATTCCAGTAACAGTTATAGAAGCTGGACCATGTGTTGTAGCTCAAGTTAAAACAGTAGAAACAGATGGTTACAATGCAGTTCAATTAGGATTTGGAGATATAAAAGATAAACATATCAACAAACCAGAAGCAGGACATTTTGCAAAAGCAAAATTAGCTAACAAAAAACATTTAAGAGAATTCAGAATTGATTCAGTAGAAGGAATTAAAGTTGGAGATGAACTTAAAGCAGATGTTTTTGAAGCTGGAGAAAAAATAGATGTTCAAGGAACATCAAAAGGAAAAGGATTCCAAGGTGTTATCAAAAGACATGGACAACACAGAGGACCAATGGGACATGGTTCTATGTATCATAGAAGACCAGGTTCAATGGGATCTACATCAACACCAGGTAGAGTATTTAAAGGTAAAAAATTACCAGGACATATGGGAAGAGTTACTGTTACAATACAAAACTTAGATGTAGTAAGAGTTGATATGGACAAAAATGTAATATTAGTAAAAGGTAGTGTTCCAGGACCAAAAGGAGCAATATTAAAAGTAAAATCAGCTGTAAAGGCTAGTAAATAGAAGGAAGGAGGAAGAAAAAAATGCCAAAAGTAGATGTATTAGACATGAAAGGTAAAAAAGTAAGTGATATAGAATTAGCAGAAAGCATATTTGGGATTGAACCAAATGAAGCAATAGTTCACAGTGTATTAGTAAATTATTTAGCTAATCAAAGACAAGGTACTCAAAGTACAAAAACAAGAGCAGAAGTTTCAGGTGGTGGAAGAAAGCCATGGAGACAAAAAGGAACAGGTAGAGCAAGACAAGGTTCTATAAGAGCTCCACAATGGATTAAAGGTGGTATTGCATTAGGACCAAAACCTCGTTCATATAAATATACAGTTAATAAAAAAGAAAGAAGACTTGCTATTAAGTCAGTATTAAGTTCTAAAGTATTAGAAAAAGAATTAACAGTAGTTGATAAATTAGAAGTAAAAGAAATCAAAACAAAAACTATGGTTAAAGCATTAGCAGACATGAAAGTTGAAGGAAAAACATTAATAATTCTTCCAGAAAACAACAAAAATGTTTTAATGTCATCAAGAAATATTGAAGGAGTTAAAACAATAGTTGCTAATAACATAAACATATTTGATTTATTAAAATATACAAATCTAATTTTACCAGTAGATACTGTTAAGAAATTAGAGGAGGTGTACGCATAATGTTACCAGAAGAAATAATAATAGCACCAGTTGTTACTGAAAAAAGTAATGACCAATTACAAGAAGGTAAATACACTTTCAAAGTAAATAAAAAAGCAACAAAAGTTGAAATAGCAAAAGCTGTTGAAAAACTTTTTGAAGTTAAAGTATTAAAAGTTAATACAATGAAAGTAAACGGAAAGAAAAAAAGAGTTGGATACCATGTTGGTAAAACATCAGATTGGAAAAAAGCAATAGTTACTATTGATACAAATCCAGAAGATGAAACATACTTAACAAAAGGTGGAAAACAAGCAAAAACTTCTAAAAAATATAAAGATTCAATAGAAGAATTTATGGGAGCATAATAAAAAATGCACGAAGAAAGAAAGAAATTTTTACAAATTATACAAGGTGAACTTCCATCAGAAAAAAATATGAGAAATAAACTTCCAGGAATATTTAAGAACTTAAAAAGACGACTAAATGAAGTAAAAGATGTAAATACACAAGGCATAGAATTTACAAAGGAAATATTTCAAAGTATAGAAAAACAACTAGGAACTAACTTAGAAGGTGTTTATTCAATGGATGATTTGCATTTAAAAGAGTTATATAAAATTTTAAATTTTGAATTAATTAGTTTTATTGAACAAGCAGAAGAAATAAGTCAAAAAGGATTGGAAGTAATAGAAAAAAATATCGGGAAAGAACCCGGAGAATAAAGAATATCTGTAAACGGAGCAGGAAAAGATCCGTAAATTTGTAAATTAAAGAAAGGAAAGATAAGAAAAATGGGAATGAAACATTTTAAACCATATACACCATCAAGAAGAAATATGACAGTTTCAGATTTTGCAGAAATAACAAAGAAAACTCCTGAAAAATCATTACTTGCAAAGAAAAAGAAAAATGCAGGTAGAAACTCATATGGAAGAATAACAGTAAGACACCAAGGTGGTGGAAACAGACAAAAATATAGAATAATAGATTTTAAAAGAAGAAAAGACAATATGGAAGCAACTGTTATTGGTATTGAATATGATCCAAACAGAAGTGCAAATATAGCTTTAATTCAATATGAAGATGGAGAAAAAGCATATATATTAGCACCACAAGGATTAACAGATGGAGATAAAGTAGTATCAGGAGAAACAGCTGATATTAAACCAGGAAACTGTATGCCAATAAATGCTATACCAGTAGGTACATTAATTCATAATATTGAATTAAATCCAGGACAAGGTGGAAAATTAGTAAAAGCTGCTGGACAAAGTGCTCAATTAATGGCTAAAGAAGGAAAATATGCACACGTAAGATTACCTTCTGGAGAAATGAGATTAATTTTAGCTAAATGTAGAGCAACAATCGGTGTAATAGGAAACAGCGACCATGAAAACTTAAAAATTGGTAAAGCTGGTAGAAAAAGACATATGGGAGTTAGACCAACAGTTAGAGGTTCTGTAATGAACCCAGTAGATCACCCTCATGGTGGTGGAGAAGGTAGAGCTCCAATAGGACACGCTGGACCACTTACTCCTTGGGGTAAACCAGCTCTTGGATACAAAACAAGAAATAAAAAGAAATTATCAAATAAATTTATCGTTAAGAGAAGAAAATAGAATTTTATGGATTAAATTAGTTTGTGTACTCATAAACTATAATCCTAGAAAAGGAGGAAACTTAAATGTCAAGATCAAGCAAAAAAATACCATTTGTAGCACCTGAATTATTAAAAAGAGTAGAAGCTATGAATGAAACAGGAGCTAAAGAAGTTTTAAAGACATGGTCAAGAGCTTCAACAATATATCCACAAATGGTTGGTCATACAATAGCTGTACATGATGGAAGAAAACATGTTCCAATCTATATTACAGAAGAAATGATTGGTCATAAATTAGGTGAATTTGCTCCTACAAGAACATATAAAGGTCATGCAGGAGAAAAGACAACTAAAGTTAAAAAATAAAATATAATCGATATTATATACTATAAAAAAGGTCTAATATATACTAGTGGGGAATGATGATTCCCCTAGGATACGGCCTAGAAAAAGGAGGAGAATGAAGTGCAAGAGCAAGAAACAGTAGTAGTAAACGAAGCTAGAGCAACTCTTAAATATACAAGAATCTCAGCTAGAAAAGTTAAAATAGTTGCAGACTTAATAAGAGGAAAAAATGTTGATGAAGCTTTAGCAATCGTGAAATTCACACCAAAAGCATCATCAGAAATTATAGAAAAATTATTAAAATCAGCAATTGCAAATGCTGAAAATAATCACAATATGAAACATGAAAACTTATATGTTGCTGAAATCTATGCAAATCAAGGTCCAACACTAAAAAGAATAAGACCTGCTGCAAAAGGTTCAGCTGTAAGAATAAGAAAAAGAACAAGTCATATAACAATAGTAGTAAAAGAAAAATAGAAGATAGGAGGTTTTAAAAGACCATGGGACAAAAAGTACATCCAACAGGTGTTAGAGTTGGTATAATAAAAGATTGGAACTCTAAATGGTATGCAGATTCTAAAGACTTTGCAAATTATTTAGTGGAAGACCAAAAAATCCGTAAATTTTTAAAGAAAAAATTATACGCAGCTGGAATTTCTAAAATAGAAATTGAAAGAACAGCAAAATTAGTAAAAATAAACTTATATACAGCAAAACCAGGAATTGTAATTGGAAAAGGTGGAGCTGGAGCTGAAAGCTTAAAAGCTGAAGTAGCAAAATTAATAGGAAAAGATGTTAACTTAAATATCGTAGAAGTTAAAAACATTGATACAGATGCACAATTAGTTGCAGAAAATATTGCTGGACAATTAGAAAGAAGAATTTCATTCAGAAGAGCTATGAAGCAATGTATGCAAAAATCTATGAAAGCTGGTGCTTTAGGTATAAAAACTGCAGTATCAGGAAGATTAGGTGGAGCAGACATGGCTAGAACTGAATTCTACAAAGAAGGTAATATACCACTACAAACTTTAAGAGCTGATATCGATTATGGATTTGCAGAAGCAGATACAACATATGGAAAAATCGGTGTAAAAGTTTGGATATATAAAGGAGAAGTTCTTCCTGCAAAGAAAATGGAAGGAGGAGACAAATAATGCCATTAATGCCAAAAAGATCAAAATTTAGAAAAATGCAAAAAGGTAGAATGAGAGGAAAAGCAACAAGAGGTAATAAAGTTACAGATGGTGAATATGGAATTCAAGCAGTTACAGCTGGATTAATCACAGGTAATCAAATAGAAGCAGCCCGTATTGCTATGACTCGTTATATAAAAAGAGGTGGAAAAGTTTGGATTAAAATATTCCCAGACAAACCAATAACATCAAAACCAATCGGTACTCGTATGGGTAAAGGTAAAGGTGCTCCTGAATATTGGGTAGCAGTTGTAAAACCAGGAAGAGTTATGTTCGAAATATCTGGAGTTCCTGAAGAAACTGCAAGAGAAGCCTTAAGACTTGCTATGAACAAACTACCTAATAAAACAAAATTTGTAGCAAGAGAAACTGAAAAGGTAGGTGAAAATGATGAAGATAAATAAAATAAGAGAAATGTCTTCACCAGATTTAGAAAAAGAATTAGGTGAACTAAAAACAGAATTATTCAAATTAAAATTTAGTTTAGCTACAAACGGATTAGACAATCCAATGAAAATAAAAGAAGTTAAAAAAGATATAGCTAAAATAAATACTGTATTAACAGAAAGAAAAATAGCAGAAACAAAAAAGGCATAATCATAAATCAGGAATTTCTAGTGAAAACTAAAATTTTACAATAATAAATAAATTTATTAAAATATTTTCCTGATAGATTAAGAAAGGAGAAATCTAAATGGAAGAAAGAAATCTTCGTAAAGTTATGGTAGGAACTGTTAAATCAAATAAAATGGATAAAACAGTTGTAGTAGCAGTAGAAACAAGTGTTAGACATAACACATATGGAAAAACAGTAAAAAGAACATATACTTTAAAAGCTCATGACGAAGAAAATGTTTGTCAAATTGGAGATAAAGTTAAAGTAATGGAAACAAGACCACTTTCTAAAGATAAAAGATGGAGAGTAGTTGAAGTTTTAGAAAAAGCAGATATAAAATAAGATAATAAATAAATGAAAAGATAAGAAGGGAGGAACCAAAAAATGATACAACAACAAACAAGATTAAAAGTAGCAGATAACACAGGTGCAAAAGAGATTATGTGTATTAGATGTTTAGGTGGTTCTTTTAGAAAAACATGTAACATCGGAGATGTAATAGTTGCTTCTGTTAAATCAGCAACACCAGGAGGCGTTGTTAAAAAAGGTGATGTTGTAAAAGCTGTTGTTGTTAGATCTAAAAAAGGTCTAAGAAGAGCAGATGGTTCATATATAAAATTTGATGAAAATGCAGCTGTAATAATAAAAGAAGATGGAACTCCAAAAGGAACTCGTATCTTCGGACCAGTTGCAAGAGAATTAAGAGAAAAAGACTACATGAAAATACTTTCATTAGCTCCAGAAGTACTATAATATACTAATTCAAATTATTTTTATTTTGAAGAATTGGAAATAGTGAAAAGATTTTTGGAAAATTAAGAAAAGGAGGCAATCTCTAATGAGAATAAAAAAAGGTGATAACGTTCAAGTATTATCTGGAAATGATAAGGGTAAAACTGGAGAAGTATTAGAAGTAATTCCAAAAGCTGATAAAATCATCGTTAAAGGCGTTAATGTTAGAAAAAAACATGTTAAAGCTAGAAGACAAGGAGATGAAAGTGGAATTATACCAGTAGAATGTGCTATTCCATCATCAAAAGTAAATGTAGTTTGCTCAAAATGTGGAAAAGCTACAAAAATAGGATATAAAGAAGATAAAGATAAAAAAGTTCGTATTTGTAAAAAATGCGGAGCAGAATTAAAATAAGGAAGGAGGATTAATATAAATGGAAAAATTAAGAGAACAATATGAGAAAGAAGTAATCCCAGCATTAATGAAAAAATTCGGATATAAATCTGTTATGCAAGTTCCAAAGCTTGATAAAATAGTTATAAATATAGGTTTAGGAGATGTAAAAGAAAATCCTAAATCATTAGAAAATGCTATGAATGATTTAGCACAAATTACAGGTCAAAAACCAATAGTAACAAAAGCTAGAAAATCAATAGCAGCATTCAAATTAAGAGAAGGTGTTAATATAGGTTGTAAAGTAACATTAAGAGCTGATAAAATGTATGATTTTGCTTACAAACTATTTAATGTAGCACTTCCAAGAGTTAGAGATTTTAGAGGAGTATCAGCAAATTCTTTTGACGGTAGAGGAAACTATGCTATGGGTATAAAAGAACAATTAATATTCCCTGAAATCGAATATGATAAAGTTGATAAATTAAGAGGTATGGATATTATATTTGTAACAACAGCTGAATCAGATGAAGAAGCTAAAGAGTTATTAAAATTAATGGGAATGCCTTTCAAAGCTTAACTTTAAACGGTAAAGATTTTTGAGGAAGGAGATAATAAAAATATGGCTAAGAAATCTATGAAAATAAAACAAGCTAGACCACAAAAATATAAGACTAGAGAATATAATAGATGTAAATTATGTGGAAGACCACATGCATATATAAGAAAATATGGAATATGCAGAGTTTGTTTTAGAGAATTGGCACATAAAGGAGAAATACCAGGAGTTAAAAAAGCAAGCTGGTAAAATTAATTAAATTAGTATAAATAAAAATATATTAGATGAAATAATAAGATTTATCTAAGACATACAAAAAAGAAGAAGGAGGGAAGTAATAAATGAACATTACAGATCCAATTGCAGATATGTTAACAAGAATAAGAAATGCAAATAGTTCAAAACATAAAACAGTTGATATACCATCATCAAAAATGAAATTAGGTATAGCTGAAATATTATTTAGAGAAGGATATATAAAATCTTTCGAAGAAATAAAAGATGATGCTCAAGGAATAATAAGAGTAACATTAAAATATGACGAAAAAGGAACAAGAGTAATAGACGGATTAAAAAGAATTAGTAAACCAGGATTAAGAGTATATGCTTCTAAAGAAGAATTACCAAAAGTTCTTAATGGATTAGGAATAGCTATAATTTCTACATCTAAAGGATTAAAAACAGATAAAGAAGCAAGAGAATTAGGAATTGGTGGAGAAGTATTAGCATATATCTGGTAATAAAAAAAGAAGGAGGGAATTTTTAAAATGTCAAGAATAGGAAATAAACCAATTACAGTACCAGCTGAAGTTACAGTTAAAATAGACGGACAAAAAGTTACTGTAACAGGACCTAAAGGAACATTAGAAAAAGAAATACATAAAAATATATCTTTAGAAATGGCTGATAATACAATTAAAGTTATGAGAAAAAATGATGAACCTCAAAATAGAAGTTTACATGGTTTAACAAGAACTTTAATAAACAACATGATAATTGGTGTTACTGAATCATATAGTAAAGAATTACAAATAAATGGTGTTGGTTATAGAGTTGCAAAACAAGGAAACAACTTAAACTTAACATTAGGATATTCACATCCAGTAATATTCGAAGCACCAGAAGGAATTACTTTTGATGTACCAAATGCAAACACAATTATAGTAAAAGGTATAGACAAAGAATTAGTTGGTCAAACAGCAGCAGTTATAAGAACTAAAAGACCACCAGAAGTATATAGAGGTAAAGGGATTAAATATGCTGATGAGGTTATTAGACGTAAAGAAGGTAAAACTGGTAAGTAATTTTAATTAACTCCTACATCTTGCACATTTTAATTTCATTAATCAAACCTCGATGTACCAACGTACACCTTCGTCTTGATTAATTCATTAAAATGCACAATATGCAGAATTTAATTAAAATTAAAAACGAAAAAAGAAGATTCGAATTTATAGAAAGGAGAATAGAAATGGTAAAGAAAACAGATAGAAAAATGGAAAGAACAAGAAGACATATCCGTGTAAGAAGAAAAATATCTGGAACAGCAGAAAGACCAAGATTATGTGTTTATAGAAGTAATACAAACTTATATGCACAAATAATCGATGATGTTGCAGGAAAAACTTTAGCACAAGCCTCAACATTAGATAAAGAAATAAAAACAAAACATGCAAATAAAGAAGCAGCTAAAGAAGTTGGAACTTTAATTGCAAAAAGAGCAGCAGAAAAAAATATTGAAACAGTAGTTTTTGACCGTGGTGGATATATTTATCATGGAGTAGTTAAAGAATTAGCTGAAGCTGCAAGAGAAGGCGGATTAAAATTCTAATGAGGATTTGCAAAAATATAATTAATATAAGTTTATTTACATTAGTTAAAGGAGGGAAAAACTAAACGATGGAAGAAAGAAATAACGAATTAAAAGAAAAAGTAGTTGCGATTAACAGAGTTGCTAAAGTTGTTAAAGGTGGTAGAACTTTTAGATTTAGTGCAGTAGTTGTTGTTGGTGACGAAAACGGACATGTAGGTGTTGGAAATGGTAAAGCATCAGAAGTTCCAGATGCTATAAAAAAAGCTATTCAAGAAGCTAAAAAGAATTTAGTTGAAGTACCAATAGTTAATACAACAGTACCTCATGAATATATTGGAACATTTGGTAGTGCAAAAGTAATGTTAAAACCAGCTGAAGTTGGTACTGGAGTTATAGCAGGAGGAAGTGTTAGACCAGTATTAGAACTTGCAGGTTATAAAAACATAAGAACAAAAGTTATTGGAACAAATAATCCAAGAAATGTTGTTTATGCTACAATAAAAGGATTACAATCTATGCAAACAATAGAACAAGTAGCTAAAAAAAGAGGTAAAAAAGTAGAAGAAATTTTATAATAAAATTAGACAATTAAATTAAGGAGGTGCTAACCGAGAATGAAACTAAGCGAATTAAAACCAGCCGTAGAAAGTGTAAAAAGAAATAGAGTAGGTCGTGGAATGAGTTCAGGTAATGGAAAAACATCAGGTAGAGGACATAAAGGTCAAAAAGCTAGATCTGGTGGTGGAGTAAGAAGAGGATTTGAAGGTGGACAAACACCATTATATAGAAGATTACCAAAAAGAGGATTCACAAATATTCACGCTAAAACATATACAGAAGTAACATTAAAAATGTTAAATAAATCAAAAGCAACAGATGTTACAGCTGAAACTCTATTAGAAGAAGGAATAATTGGAAAAATCAATGATGGTATAGTAATTTTAGCAACAGGAAAATTAGAGAAAAAATTAAATGTTAAAGCTACAAGATTTACAGCTAAGGCAAAAGAAGAAATAGAAGCTTTAGGTGGAAAGGCAGAGGTGATTTAATTGTTTAAAACATTAAAAAACGCATTAAAGACACCTGATGTAAGAAGAAGATTATTATATACATTATTATTAATAGTTGTATTTAGACTAGGTTGCTATATAACGGTACCTGGTGTAGATAGTATAGCTTTAAATGAAGCGATGGGAAATACAGAAGGAATTGCAGGATTAATTGATATAATTTCTGGAGGAGCCTTTTCAAGATTCTCTGTTTTTGCAATGTCAATTAGTCCATACATTACAGCTTCAATAGTTATTCAATTATTAACATTTATAATTCCATCTTTAGAAAGATTAGCTAAAGAAGGTGGAGAAGTAGGAAAACAAAAAATAAATAAGTATACAAAAATTTTAACATTAGTTTTAGCATTAGTTGAATCTATTGGAATCTACTTCTCATACAGAACAACAGGAATATTTGTTGATAATAGTTTCTTAACAGGAGCATTAGTAGTAATAGGACTTGTTGCAGGAACATCAATATTAATGTGGTTAGGAGAACAAATCACAAGCAAGGGAGTAGGAAATGGTATTTCACTATTAATATTTGTTGGTATAGTTTCTAAATTGCCAAGTGCGATTACAAGTATATGGGGATTAATAATGCCAGAAACAGGATTTAGTACAGTTGGATTATTAACAGCATTAGGAATGATAGTAGGAGCAATACTTTTAATAGCAGGAGTTGTATTTGTGCAACAAGCTGAAAGAAGAGTACCAGTTCAATATTCAAAAAGAGTTGTTGGAAGAAAAATGGTAGGAGCACAAAATACACATATACCATTAAAACTTGCAATGGCAGGGGTTATGCCAGTAATTTTTGCTTCATCATTTATGACATTCCCAGCTATGATTATACAAATATTTGTAAAAGACATAGCAAATCAAACAGGATTTTTAGCAGGACTATATAAGTTTTCAATAGCTACATCTACAACAAATGTACCTATTGGATATACAATAGGAAATGCAATAGTATATTTACTATTAATATTAGGATTCACATTCTTCTATACTTATGCAACATTTAATCCAGCAGAAGTATCAAATAATATTAAGAAAAATGGTGGATTCATACCTGGAATAAGAGCAGGAAAACCAACAACAGAATACTTATCATCAATAATTTCAAAATTAACATTCTTTGGAGGACTATTTTTAGCAGTAATAGCAATTTTACCAATGTTATTAAGATTTACAAATTTAAATATTGCATTTGGAGGAACATCAATCTTAATCGTTGTAGGAGTTGCACTAGAAACAGTTCAACAATTAGAATCATTCTTAGCAATGAGACACTATAAAGGATTTTTGGAAAAATAAAATAAGTAAAATAGTAAAAAAATTGGGGACAGAGAAAAAACTCTTTCCCCTAAAAGATTTTATAGATGATGATTTTGGGGTCGTGATTTTGGGGTCGGAGACGAAAATCATCGAATCAAATTTGATTTTTTAATTAGCAAAAGATTTTGGCAATTTTGATGACTTTAGGGTCGGAGACAAAAATCATTAAATTAAACTTATAAATAAAATTAGTTTTTAAATTTATGAGCTAAAAAAATAAAAAGATTTCTAAGAAACTTGCGATAATAACTTTTTCAATGTATACTATAATCAAAATTATTAATATATATTGAAAAGGCTATTATGTCTAAAAACAAAAGTAAAGGAAGTGTTATATATGACGATAATTATGTTAGGAGCACCAGGAACTGGTAAAGGAACAGTTGCAGGGATATTATCAGAGAAATTAGATATTCCACAAGTATCAACAGGAGATATATTTAGAAAAAATATAAAAGAGCAAACTGAATTAGGAAAATTAGCAAATGAATATATATCAAAAGGAAATTTAGTACCAGATGAAGTAACAATTGATATAATAAAAGATAGATTAAAACAAGACGATGTACAAAAAGGAATTATATTAGATGGATTCCCAAGAACAGTTAATCAAGCAGAAGCACTAGATGAAATATTAAAACAAGAAGGAAAAGGAGTTGATATAGTTATAAACTTAGAAACACCAGAAGAAGAAATAATAGAAAGAATAGTAAACAGAAGAGTATGTTCTAATCAAGAATGTAAAACAGTATATAATTTAATATTAAATCCACCAAAGGAAGAAAATGTATGTGATAAATGTGGAGCTGAATTAGTTCAAAGAGCAGATGATAATGTCGAAACAGTTAAATCAAGATTTAGAAACTATATAGACCAAACAAGTCCGCTAGTAGAATATTATACAAAAGCAGGAAAATTACAAACAGAATTAGTAAGTAAATCAGTTAATAAATTAGGAAAAGATGTAGCAGAAGATATAGTAAATATATTAAAAAATAAATAAAGTAAAGTAATTTAATTTATAAGAGATAAGGATTATAGATTAGAAAGAAGGATTATAAAGTGGTAACAATAAAATCAAAGAAAGAAATTGAACTAATGAGAGAAGCTTGTAGGGTAGTAGCTTTAACTTATAAGGAATTAGAAGAAAAAATAAAACCAGGAATGACCACATTAGAATTAGATGAAATTGCAGAAAAAACAATGAGAAAATTAGGAGCTATTCCAGCAGAAAAAGGATATGATATTGGGATAAGAGGAGTACCTAAATATCCTGCTTCTATATGTGTATCAATAAATGATGAAGTAATACATGGAATACCATCAAGAAATAAAGTAATTAAAGATGGAGATATAGTGAGTGTTGATACAGTAGCTTTAAAAAATGGATTTAATGGAGATGCAGCAAGGACTTTTATGGTAGGAAATGTTTCAAAGGAAGCAAAAAGATTAGTAGAAGTTACAAAACAAGCCTTTTTTGAAGGAATAAAATATGCTAAACCAGGAAATAGAATTGGTGATGTATGCCATGCGATTGGAGAATTTGTTCATTCACAAGGATATTCAGTAGTAAGAGAATTTCAAGGACATGGAATAGGAAGAGAAATGCATGAAGATCCAGGAATTCCTAACTATGGAAAAGCTGGTAGAGGAATAAGACTAGAACCGGGAATGACACTTGCAATAGAACCAATGGTAATAGAGGGAAAACCAAATATATTAGAATTAGATGATGGATGGACTATAATAACAGAAGATGGAAGTTTGTCAGCACACTATGAAAATACAATTTTAATTACAGAAAAAGAGCCAGAAATATTGACAATTCTTTAATTATGTTGTATACTTAAGTAGTTATTATCCATAATAGGATAATTTTGTAAAAAAATATAAAAAATTTGCTCTTTAAGGAGGGAAAAACTTTGGCAAAAGAAGATGTTATTGAAGTAGAAGGTGTAGTTGTAGAAGCACTACCAAATACTAACTTTAAAGTAGAACTTGAAAATGGACATCAAATATTAGCTCATATTTCAGGTAAACTAAGAATGAATTATATAAAAATTTTACCAGGTGATAAGGTAAAAGTTGAACTTTCACCATATGACTTAAATAGAGGCAGAATCACTTGGAGAGCAAAATAATATAAGAAACACAAAAGAAATAATAGGTTGAACTATAAAGTGATATAACTAAAATATTAGTAAAAGTTAAAAATTAACCCAAAAATATATCTATTCATTGGAAATAAAAATCCATGTAAAATTTAAGGGAGGTGCAAAAATGAAAGTAAGACCATCAGTAAAGAAAATATGCGATAAATGTAAAATAATAAAAAGAAAAGGTGTAATTAGAGTTATTTGTGAAAACCCTAAACACAAACAAAGACAAGGTTAATCCTTAAAACAAGTTAATAACACAAATTAGGTAGCGGCTGTGAAACCAAAAAGGTTTACATATCAAATTTGTGTTTATATATATGTCCTTTAAAAAGCTTAAAGACTAGAGTAAACGCTAGTGCATTTCACCTTTAAGACAAAATTGGACAAACAACAAAATAAAAAATTTTGGAGGTGCAAAAAAATATGGCTCGTATAGCAGGAGTAGATTTACCTAAAGAAAAAAGAGTAGAAATAGGACTTACATATATTTATGGAATAGGTGTAACAAGTTCTAGAAAAATCTTAGAAAAAGCTGGAATAAACCCAGACACAAGAATAAAAGACTTAACAGATGATGAAGTTAATAGCATAAGAAAAGTTATTGATGAATCATATACAGTTGAAGGTGATTTAAGAAGAGAAGTAGCATTAAACATTAAAAGATTAACAGAAATAGGATGCTATAGAGGACTAAGACATAGAAAAGGTCTTCCAGTTAGAGGTCAAAGAACAAAAACTAATGCTAGAACAAGAAAAGGTCCTAGAAAATTAGTTAGTAAAAGCAAAAAATAATTAAAAGAAATCTTATAATAGAAAATATCTAATGCTTATAAGGAGGGAAATAGATAATGGCTAATAAAAATACTACTAGAAAAACAGTTGCAAGAAGAAATAGAAAAAATATAGAAAAAGGTCAAGCACATATCCATTCTAGTTTCAACAATACAATAGTAACAATAACAGACGTACAAGGTAATGCAATATCTTGGGGAAGTGCTGGAGAATTAGGATTCAAAGGTTCTAGAAAAAGCACACCATTTGCAGCTGGTCAAGTTGCTGAAACAGCAGCAAAAACAGCAATGGAACATGGTTTAAAATCAGTAGAAGTATTTGTTAAAGGTCCTGGAGCTGGTAGAGAAGCAGCAATCAGAGCATTACAAACAGCAGGATTAGAAATAAGTGCAATCAAAGATGTAACACCAATACCACACAATGGTTGTAGACCACCAAAAAGAAGAAGAGTTTAATTAGAATTTATATAAAAGACAAATAAAGATATATAAATATCATTTATTAGGTCAAAGAAATTTTAAAAATATCCAAATAAAAGGAGAAAAAATCTATTAGAAAATAGAAGAAATTATCCTTTGTCATTAGAAAAGAAAGGAGAAATAAAATGGCAAGATATAAAGACGAACAATGTCGTAGATGCCGTAGAGAAGGACAAAAATTGTTCTTAAAAGGTGAAAGATGTTATTCTGATAAATGTAGTATTTCAAGAAGAAATTATGCACCAGGACAACATGGACAAAAAAGAGCAAAACTTTCTGAATACGGAACTCAATTAAGAGAAAAACAAAAAACTAAAGCATATTATGGAGTTGGAGAAAAACAATTTAGAAAATATTTTGAAATGGCTTCAAATAAAAAAGGTGTAACAGGTGAAAATCTATTACAAATATTAGAAAGTAGATTAGATAATGTTGTATACAGATTAGGATTTGGTACATCAAGAGCACAAGCAAGACAATTTGTAAACCATGCTCAATTCGAAGTTAATGGAAAAAGAGTTGATATACCATCTTATTTAGTAAAACCAGGAGATGTTATATCTGTAAAAGAAAGCAAAAAAGATAACAGTACTATTAAAGTAAATGTTGAAGAATCTAGTAAAAGACCAATTCCAGCTTGGTTAGAAAAAGACAGTGAAAAAATGAGTGGTAAAGTAATCAGATTAGCTTCTAGAGAAGATATAGATCTTCCAATCGAGGAACATTTAATAGTAGAGCTTTACTCAAAATAATAAAGGTAGATAATAAAGGTTTAGTCAAAACTTTAATAAATTTACTAAAGAAACCTATGAAGTTTTTAAAAAGTTTGAGATATATTCTCGAATATTAGGAGGTAAAAATGATAGAATTTGAAAAGCCAAATATTGAATGTCTAGAGGTAGATGATACAAATAATTATGCAAAATTTGTATGTGAACCATTAGAAAGAGGTTATGGAGTTACAATAGGAAATTCTCTAAGAAGAATACTACTTTCATCACTTCCAGGATGTGCAATAACAAGTGTTAAAATTGATGGCGTATTACATGAATTCTCAACAGTAGCTAATGTTGTAGAAGATGTACCAGAAATAATAGTAAACTTAAAAAATGTTAGACTAAAATTTGATGGAAATGAAGAAAAAGTTTTAAGAATAGAACATAAAGGTGAAGGTGAAGTATTAGCAGGAGATATAATAACAGATGGAACAGTAGAAATATTAAATCCAGATTTACATATAGCAACTGTTTCAGAAGGTGGAAACCTACAAATGGAAATGACTGCTGATAGAGGTAGAGGATATAACTCATCTGATAAAAATAAAAAACCAAATCAAGATATATCTGTTCTTCCAATTGATTCTATCTATACACCAGTAAAAAAAGTGAATTATCAAGTAGAAAACACTAGAGTTGGACAAATGGTAGATTATGATAAATTAGTAATAGAAGTTTGGACAGATGGAAGCCTTAAAGCTCATGAAGCATTAAGCTTAGCTGCTAAAGTAATGACAGGTCATTTAGAATTATTTATAGATTTATCAGAAGCAGCTAAAAATACACAAGTAATGGTTGAAAAAGAAGAATCTAAGAAAGAAAAAGTCTTAGAAATGTCAATAGAAGAACTTGAATTATCTGTAAGATCATTCAACTGCTTAAAAAGAGCAGCGATTTCAACTGTTGAAGATTTAACAAATAAAACAGAAGCAGATATGATGAAGGTAAGAAATTTAGGAAAGAAATCTTTTGATGAAGTAACTGCAAAATTACATGCATTAGGATTAGACTTTGCTAAAGAAGATGAATAGGAATATATAATAAGGGAAGGTGAAGAAAGTGGCTACAAATAGAAAATTAGGTAGAAAAACAGATATTAGAATGGCAATGTTAAAAACTTTAACAACAGACTTAATTATGCATGGTAAAGTTGAAACAACATTAGCAAGAGCAAAAGAAGTAAAATCAATTGCTGACAGCATAATATCACTTGCAATAAAAGAAAAAGATAATTTTGAAATGGTAGATGTTAAAGTAGTAAAAGCTAAACTAGATGATAATGGAAATAAAGTAACAGAACTAGTTAAAAGCAAAAACGGAAAAGAATACTTAAAAGTTGTAAAAGAAGAAAAAGTAGAAAAAAGACAAAAAGACATGCCATCAAGATTAAATGCAAGAAGAAAAATGATGAAAAAAATAAATAAAGTAAAAGATAGCAATGGTAATAATGTAGATTTATTAGATAAACTATTTAATGAAATAGCTCCAAAATATGCAGGTAAAAATGTTGGAGGTTATACAAGAATAGTTAAAGCTGGTCCAAGAAGAGGAGACGGAGCAGAAGTTGCTATATTACAATTAATATAATTGATTAGAAAGAGAGTTAAATTTTAGATTTAGCTCTTTTTTTGTCTTGGAATCGATTGAGATTAGATATAATATACTTATTTATATCAAATTATGATAATATTATATGTTAGAAGAATAAGGATGAGTATGCAAGTAGAAAAAATAATAAATAAAAATATAAAGTTAAATATATTTTCATATTAACAATAAATTAACCAAAAATATCTAATTACATATAATAACTTAATAGGAGGAATCAAAATGTTAGAATTTATATTAAGTACAATATTCTGGACATTAGCCTTTTATGGGTTATTTGAGCTTGTAAAAAATATTATATATATATGCACATACACAAAATTAAAATCAGACGGAATATATGTTATAATTGCAGTAAAAAATCAAGAAGAAAAAATAGAAGGATTTTTACGTTCAATATTATTTAAAATATTATATGGTAGAGAAGAAGAACTAAAGAATGTTATAGTAGCAGATTTAGAATCTAAAGACGATACAAAAACAATAGCAAAAAAATTATCAAAAGATTATGAATGTTTAAAGGTTTTAAGTTGGAAAGAAACAAGAGAATTAATGGATAATGTAGATGAAAATTAGTATAGAAATTACGAAAATAAAATTAAATTGTAGAATTTCATTCAATTTTATGATATAATTTACAAAAAAATTAGGAGGTAAGATATGCCTAAGTTTTTTGTAACATCAAATGAAATTGAAAATGATAAAATAAAAATAAAAGGTAAAGATGTAAATCATATAAAGAATGTATTAAGAGCAAAAATTGAAGATAAGATAGATATTTGTAATACTGATGAAATGAAAGACTATAAATGTAAAATTGAAGAACTTACAAGTGATTGTGTAACCTGTAAAATTATTTCTGAAAAGCAAAATGATTCAGAATCAAATGTAAAAATAACAATTTTTCAAGGTCTACCAAAGTCAGATAAAATGGAATTAATCATTCAAAAGTCAGTTGAATTAGGAGTAAATAAAATCATTCCAGTTGACATGAAAAGATGTGTTGTAAGGTTAAAAGATAAAGACCAGATAAAAAAAGTAGAAAGATGGCAAAAAATTTCTGAAGTAGCATCAAAACAATGTGGTAGAGGAATTATTCCAGAAATAGGACAAGTTATTAAAATAAAAGAAATTGTAGATAGAATCGGAGAATATGATATAATATTGCTAGCATATGAAAAAGAAGAAAATAATTACTTAAAATATGAAATAAACAAATTAAAAAAATTGGAAAAAGCAAAAAAGAAAATAGGCATTGTAATTGGTCCAGAAGGAGGGTTAGAAGAAGAGGAAATAAAACAACTTCAAGAAAATGGTGCTAAGGTAATAACCCTAGGAAAAAGGATTCTAAGAACAGAAACAGTAGCTTTAAATATGATTAGTATATTAATGTATGAACTAGAAAATTAGGAGGAAGAAATGCTAAAAGAAAATAACAAAGAAAAAAACAATCAAATAATAAAAATAGAAGAAAAAAATAAAAAATTACCAAAAGGAATTTCTCAAGGTATATTAAAAAATATACTAAAAAATTTGATAGTAGCAATTTTTATTATGGCATATTTTATAACATTAAATATTTTATATATGAATTTACAAGAAAATATCTTACTAGGAACTGTAAAAATATGTGCTACTGCATTATTAGTTGCTGGAATAATTATAATAGAAATTGCATATAAGAAAGACAATGGCACATTAGCAATAACAGGTATAGAAGTATTAATATTATCAATGCATAGCTTATTTATAAATCATGTTACAAAAGTATTAAATTATGATTTTAGATTATATTTATTAACTTCATCATATGTTTTCGCAATTTATTATGTATTAAAGGCAATTATAGTATATACTAAATCAAGAAGGAAATATTTACTTAGCCTTAGTGATGTTTCGGATATAGTAAAAAAAGATGAACCAACAGTTAAAGAAGCGAAAAAAAGGAATATAGCAGAGGATGATAATGAAGCTGAAAAAGATATTAAAGTAAAAAATGAAGAAGAAGTAAAAACAGTAAAAGAAAACAAATCAGCTAAGAAAAATAAGACAGCAAGTAATAAAGAGAAAGAAACAGAAACAAAGCAAGAAAAAAATAAGAAAAAATCAACTTCTAAAAATACAAATAAAATTACTAGCAAAAATCTAAATAAAGAAATAGAAGGAAAAAAAGAAAGTAAAACTAAAAAAAGTGCATCAAAAAAAGAATCAAAAGAAAATACAGAAACTATTAAACAAGATAAAAGTAAAGAGGAAGAGATAAATAAAGCAAATAATAAAGAAGAAAATAAAGTTCAAAAACCAAAAAGTAAAAGAGGAAGAAAACCAAAAAAAGAGGTAGAAGAAAATGATTAAAAGTATGACAGGATATGGAAAAGAATCTTTAATAATAGATTCTAGAGAGTATCAAGTTGAAATAAAAAGTGTAAATCACAGATATTTAGATATATCAATTAAATTACCTAGAACTCTAAATTATTTAGAAGAAAAAATGAAAAGAATAATAGCTTCAAAAGTAAAAAGAGGAAAATTTGATGTATATGTAAATTTTATAAATAATTCGACAGAAGGAAAAAATATAAAAATAAATACAGAAATAGCTAAAATGTATGTAAAAGAATTAAAAGAGTTAGCAGAAAATGAGAACCTTATTTCAAATATAAATGTTATGGAAATAGCTAAATTATCAGAAGTTTTAAATATACAAAATACACAAGAAGATGATATAATTGAAAAAGAACTAGAAAAAGTAATGACAAATGCAGTTGATAATTTAATAGCAATGAGGGTAGCAGAAGGAAATAAAATAGAAAAAGATTTAATTGAAAGACTAGATATAATAAATGAAAAGGTAAAAGAAATATCTGAACTTTCTACTGGACTTATTCAAGAATATGTAGTAAAATTAGAAGGTAGAATAAAAGAATTGTTAACTGACCAAGATATTGATAAAAATCGATTAGCACAAGAAACAGTTATATATGCAGATAAATGTTCAATTCAAGAGGAAGTTACAAGATTAGATAGCCATATAGCTCAATTTAAACAAATATTAAATAGCAAGGAAGCAATAGGAAAAAAATTAGACTTTCTAATACAAGAGATGAATAGAGAAACAAATACAATAGGTTCAAAAGCAAATAATTTAGAGATAACAAATGCAGTAATAGAAATAAAAACACGGTTTAGAAGATATTAGAGAACAGATTCAAAATATAGAATAGGAAGGATTGAATTATATGCAATTAGTAAATATAGGATTTGGAAATATTGTTTCAGCTGAAAGAATAGTTGCAATAGTTAGCCCAGAATCAGCACCAATAAAAAGATTAGTACAAGAAGCAAAAGACAATAAAACAGCAGTAGATGCTACTTATGGAAGAAGAACAAGAGCTGTTTTAATAATGGACTCAGGTCATATTATATTATCAGCAGTTCAACCAGAAACTGTTGGTGGAAGAATAGATAAAAATATATCACAAGATGATAATAAAATTTAGGAGGATTAAATTATGATAGTAAAACCAAGTGTTACAGAATTACTTACAAAAGCAAATAATAGATATGAATTAGTTATAGCAACATCTAGAAGAGCAAGACAAATAGCAGCAGGAGATGAACCTATGACAAAAGTAAAAGAAGAATCACCAGTTACTTTAGCTGCTAATGAAATCGCAGAAGGAAAAGTTGAAATTGAAAGAGAGAATGAAATAGTAGAAGAGGAAGAAACAGAAGAAAACGAAGAGCAAAATTAAGATAATTAGAAGAAAAACAAAAAATAGCGATAAACTAAAAAAGAAAAGAGCAAAAGGAGTAAATAAAAATGTTAGTAATATTATCAGGAGTTGCAGGAGCAGGAAAAGATACAATAAAAAAAGAACTAATAAAAAGAATGGAAAATGTAGAATCTCTTCCATCATATACATCTAGACCAATGCGTGAAGGCGATGTAGAAGGAGGAACATATCATTTCGTAACAAAAGAAGAATTTGAAGAAATGATAGAAAATAAGGAATTCTATGAATATGATGTGCATCATAACAATTATTATGGAACTTCAAGAAAATTATTAAATGAAAAAATAGCAAGTGGAAAAATAATTGTTAAAGATATTGATGTAAATGGAACAGAACATTTAAAAGAGCTTTTAGGACAAGATACAAAAGTAGTTACAATCTTTTTGAGAGTTCCAAAAGAAGAATTGCGTCATAGATTAGAAAACAGAATTGACAAACCAAAGCCAGAAGAAATAATCTTAAGATTAAATAGATTTGATTATGAAGAATCAAGAATTAATATATATGATTATGTATTAGTCAACAATGACTTAGAAAAAACTGTGCAAATTATAATGACAATAATAGAAAATGAAAAGAGATTAGAGGAAAATAAATAGACACTTAAATAGTAAAAAACAACTTTGTTTATATAAAGTTGTTTTTATTACATCATATGAAAATATGAAGTGATACTATAAATTGTAATAAAAATAATTTAATATGTGTATAAAAAAATTAAAAATTTAATATCGAATATATAATTAAAAATTAAGAACATAAAAATGGAGGAATTTCTATATGAATGACAAAATTGTTATAAAAGGAGCAAAAGAACATAACTTAAAAAATATAAATTTAGAAATACCGAGAGACAAATTAGTTGTAATAACAGGTCTGTCAGGTTCAGGAAAATCTTCATTAGCTTTTGATACATTATATGCAGAAGGCCAAAGAAGATATGTAGAAAGTTTATCATCATATGCAAGACAATTTTTAGGACTAATGGAAAAACCAGATGTAGAAAGTATAGAAGGATTATCACCTGCAATTTCTATTGACCAAAAAACAACTTCAAAGAATCCTCGTTCAACAGTAGGAACAGTAACAGAAATATATGATTATATCCGTCTTTTATATGCACGAATAGGAGTGCCATATTGTCCAAACTGTGGAAAAAGAATAGAAAAACAAACAATAGACCAAATTGTAGACAATATTATGGAATTAGAAGAAGGAACAAGGATACAAGTTTTAGCACCAGTTGTTAGAGGTAGAAAAGGTGAATATACTAAGCAATTAGAAGAATTTCAAAAAGATGGATTTGTTAGAGTAAGAATAGATGGAGAAATATATGAATTATCAGACGATATAGAACTTGATAGAAAAAAGAAACATAATATTGATTTAATCGTAGATAGATTAGTAATAAAAGAAGATATAGTTAGTAGATTAGCAGAATCAGTTGAAGTTGCTTTAAAACATGCAGATAATTTAGTAACAATAGATATAGTAGGAGATAAAGAGAAATTATATAGCTGTAATTATGCTTGTCCTGATTGTGGATTTAGTTTTCCAGAATTAACACCAAGAATGTTTTCTTTTAATAATCCTATGGGAGCTTGTCCTAAATGCACAGGTATAGGATATTTAATGAAAATGGATGAAGACTTAATAATTCCAGATAAAAATAAAACCTTATATGATGGGGTAAAAGCATTTGGGTCTAGTACAATGAAAAAAGGAGATACTATGGCCAAAATGTATTTTGAAAGTATAGGAAGACATTATGGTGTAGAAATAAAAAATAAAAAAATAAAAGATTTGCCAAGAGATTTTCTAGAAAAAATATTATATGGTACAGGAAATGAAGAAATAGATTTTGAATATCAATCACCAGCAGGAATAAGAAAATTTAAAGCACCATTTGAAGGAGTAATACCAACATTAGACAGACGACATAATGAAACTAAATCGCAAGGAATGAGAGATTTTTACGAAATGTATATGAGTAATTCACCTTGTAATGAATGTAATGGAGCAAGATTAAAACCAGAGATTTTATCAATAAAAATAGGTGATAAAAATATTAATGAATTAACAGAAATGTCAATAGGAAAAATCAAAGTCTATTTAGATAATTTAACTTTAAATAAAACAGAAGCAATGATTTCAGATTTAATACTAAAAGAAATTCATCAAAGACTACAATTTTTAATAGATGTAGGACTAGAATATTTAACATTATCAAGAAGTGCAGGAACTTTATCAGGAGGAGAAGCACAAAGAATTAGATTAGCAACGCAAATAGGCTCAGGATTAACAGGAGTATTATATATTTTAGATGAACCAAGTATAGGATTACATCAAAGAGATAATGATAGACTCTTAGCAACACTAAAAAAATTAAGAGATTTAGGAAATACATTAATAGTAGTAGAACATGACGAAGACACTATGTATGCAGCAGACCAAGTAATTGATATAGGACCAGGAGCAGGTACACATGGTGGACAAGTTATGGCTCAAGGAACAGCAGAAGAAATAAAAAATGTAGAAAAATCTATAACTGGAAAATATTTAAGTGGAAGATTAAAAATACCAGTACCTAAAAAAAGAAGAAAAGCATTAAAATCAAAAGTAATTGAAGTACAAGGTGCAACAGAAAATAACTTGAAAAATGTAAGTGTAAAATTTCCACTAGGAGTATTTAACTGTGTAACAGGAGTATCTGGTTCAGGAAAATCAACATTAGTAAATGAAGTTTTATATAAGTCTATTGCAAAAGAATTAAATGGCTCTAATGAAAAACCAGGAAAATGTAAAGGCATAAAAGGAATGGAACAAGTAGATAAAATTATAAATATAGACCAATCACCAATAGGAAGAACACCTCGTTCAAACCCAGCAACTTATACAGGAGTTTTTGATTTAATAAGAGATATATTTGCAGCAACAGAAGAAGCAAAGTTAAGAGGATATCAAAAAGGAAGATTTAGTTTTAATGTACCAGGTGGAAGGTGTGAAAGTTGTAATGGTGATGGTGTTCATAAAATAGAAATGCACTTTTTACCAGATATTTATGTACCATGTGAAGTATGTAAAGGAAAAAGATACAATAGAGAGACATTAGAAGTAAAATATAAAGGAAAAACAATAGCAGATGTATTAGATATGACAGTAGAAGAGGCTTTAGAGTTCTTTGATAAAATACCAAAAATAAAGCAAAAGCTTCAAACTTTATATGATGTAGGATTAAGCTATATAAAATTAGGACAACCATCAACAACTTTATCAGGAGGAGAAGCACAAAGAGTTAAACTTGCAACAGAATTATCAAAAAGAGCAACCGGAAAAACTTTATATATATTAGACGAACCAACTACTGGACTTCACATAGCAGATGTGCATAAATTAGTAGAAATATTACAAAGATTAGTTGATACAGGAAATACAATTATTGTTATAGAACATAATTTAGACCTAATAAAAACTTGTGACCATATAATAGATTTAGGACCAGAAGGTGGAGAAAATGGTGGAGAAATAATAGCAGTAGGAACTCCTGAACAAATTTGTAAGAATGAAAGAAGTTATACAGGAAAGTTTTTAGCGAAATATCTTGAATAAGAAGTAAAATTGAAAATTTATTGAATTTATGAATAAAAACTCTTATAAAATAAAAACTAATACTATTGGAGGTATTGGTAATGTATAATTTTAGAACAGACTTAGCATCAGAAAGAAGAGACATATATCAAAAAGCAAACAATGTGGAAGGACAAATTAACGGAGTTGAAAGTGAGCAAGAAGAAATAGATGAGAATTTAAGAGTAGAAAGAGTAAAAATAACAAATGAAGAAGGCGAAAAAGCAATAGGAAAGCCAGTAGGAACCTATGTTACAGTTGATATAAGAGGATTAAAAATAGCACAAGAGGAAGAATTAGAAAAGGCAGCGACAGTTGTTTCAAGAGAATTAGGAAAAATTATAGACAATCATATAGATAAGCAAGGAGAGATTTTAGTAGTAGGATTAGGAAATATATATGTTACACCTGATAGTTTAGGTCCAAAAGTAATTAATGATATCGAAGTTACAAGGCATATAATAAATTATTTACCACAATATGTAGAAGAGGGAACAAGAATGGTTAGTGCTATATCACCAGGGGTATTAGGAACAACAGGAATAGAAACTGTTGAAATATTAAAAGGTATAGTAGATAATATTAATCCTAAATTATTGATAGTAATAGATGCCTTAGCTTCTAGAAGTATTGAAAGAATAAGTAGCACAGTTCAAATATCTGATACGGGAATAGTGCCAGGGGCAGGTGTTGGAAATACAAGAAGTGAAATAAGTAAAAATAGTTTAGGAATACCAGTTGTAGCGATAGGAATACCAACAGTAGTGGAAACAGCAGTACTGGTAAATGATAGTTTGGACTTATTTATCGAAAAACTTCAAGAAGAAGCAAAATCTAATGATTACTTAAATAGGTTAAAAGAAGAGGATAATTATGAAGAGATAAAAGAAGCTTTAATCCCTAAGGAATATAATCTAATTGTAACTCCAAAAGAAATAGACGAGCTAATAGAAAATATGACTAAAATTGTAGCTAATGGAATTAATCAATCAGTATAATTATTAACTATTTTCAGTGGCTAATTTGTAAAAACTATTATATAGTAACTAATTATTTAAGGTATTGTGATAAATTTATTGCAATACCCTTTTTATATTGATATAATTTTATTATAAAATAGGAAAAGAAGGAATTGATATTATGGGTGTTTTTATAAAAAAAGAAGAAAAAAAGGAAAATTCAGAAAATAATACTGAAAATGAAAAAAATAGTTTAGAAGATTTAACCATTGAAGAATTATTAATTAAATTAAGAGAAGAAAAAAATTGGACATACATACATTTAATGCAAGAATTAAATAAACTAGGAGAGATAGTAAAAGAGAAAGAATTAAAGAAATGGGACTTAGGTTTAGAATATCCTAATACAGAAACAATATATAAATTAGCACAAATATATGTAATACCTGCGGAGATATTTATAAATGCTAAGAATAATAGCTTTACAAAGCAAAGTAATGGAATTAATATTAGAATAATTAAATGGATATGTTATTTTACAGGATTGTCATTAAAAATAGCATATTGGGCAACTACAATATTTTTGGCATTAGCTTTAATATTTGCTTTTTACTTTTTTGTAAATAAAGCTCAACAAGTAGGAAGATAATATAGGATTACAACCAAAATATTTAATAATTAAAATTTTGGTAAAATATAAGAAATATTTTAAAAAATAAAAAACTGTTGAATTTTGAGATTATTTAGGATATAATTTAATAAAATTATGAAAAGAAAAGAGGTTTTTTTATGGAAAATCAAGAAAAGAAGGAAAAATTAGAAGAAAAAGTAGAAAAGAAAGAATCAAAAATAGAGGAAAGTAAAAAAGACAGCAAAGAAGTAAAAAAACAAGAAAAAGCACCAGTTAAAGAAAAAGCAAATGATGCAAAATCAATTGATGAACCTAAATTTAAAAAAGCAGCTACTGAAACAATAAAAGCAGAGACAAAGAAAGAAAAAGAAGCAAGTAAAAAAGACAACAAAGCAGAAAAAAATAACAAAGCAAACAAGGATAAAAAACAAAAAGGAAAATCTAAAGTAGGATATTGGGTAGGAGGAGTTGCTTTACTTGTTATTGCATTAGCATTAATTATGGCTTTTATAGTATTACCAAGTTCACCAGAAAAAACTGTTGAGGGACTATTTAACTCTTTAAAAACAGGGGATTTTCAAGCAGTTAATAAATATGTGACTAATTTAGAGGAATTAGATGACATAAATGAAACAGACGGTAATGAAATAGAAAAAGAAGGAAAGCAATTACTTTTTAATAAATTAGAATGGAAAATAGTAAACTTAAGCAAGGAAGATAATGTAGCAAAAGTAGAAGTAGAAATTACCAATAAAGATTTCAAAACAATAATGACAAACTTTATGAAAAAAGTTGTAAAAGTAGCTATGGGTGGAGAAGCAATTAGTGAAGAAAAACAAGAACAATATTTATTGGAAGAATTAAAAAATGATTCAATACAAACTATTACAGAAAAGAGAGAATTAGAATTAGAAAAACAAGAGGGAAAATGGAAAGTAAAAGTTAATGAAGATGTAATAATGTCTTTATTACCAGGACTTGAAGATGCAATGAATTCTTTAGAAACTATGTTTGAATAATTTGGATAAAAGGACTGTACTAATATTTATATATTATAGGATAGTCCTTTTTCCATATTTTTATTTTTATATAACTTGCAAATATCACAATCGACACATAATTCAACTCGATTTTCAAACACTAATTGTAAAGTAGTGATAAATTCATTAATAGAATTATCTAATAAGTGAATATATATTTTTTTTGGTAATAAATTAAGTAATGTGTTTAAAATATAATCATTAGAAGAAAAAGATATATCGCTTAAATATTTGGCATTAAAAACTTCATCATATATATTTATAATATTTTTATTTTCATCAATTAAAACATTTTCATTAGAATTGCAAATCAAATGAACAATGCTACTATTACTAGATTGAGAATTAATATAAAATCTTAATAAGGATATAAATTCTTTATATTCTTTTTCCATTAAATATAAATTTACGGATTCATTAATAATTTCATTTAGAATTTTGTAATATCCTTGTATTCTAAAATTTAGAAATCCATTTAAAACTAAACATTTATTTTCAGAGATATATTCTAAAAAACTATTATATAAGCTAGAGAACTTAGATTCAAATTTTTCATAATAATCCTCTGATAAAATAGAATAGTAATAATTTAATATTTCTTTTCTTTCATCATAATTAAAGTAAAAGTAATTTTGAAGAATAATTTTTTCTAAAATAGAATCTTCTAATTCATCAACAACTAAAAACGATAATATATTACTTAACTTAGAATAAAACTCATTAGGAGTATTTCCTAAATAATGAATAATAATATTATGGTAATGTTTGAATTTATTCGTAGAGAAACAAACTTCTTTTAAGTTACTGTATTTTAATTCATTTAGTAGATACTCTAGCAATTTTATATTGTTTGTTTTTATGCATAAAGATTTCATATTCAAAATTACCCCTTTCTAATTAAAATTAGTATCTACAAAAAAATAAAAATCTATACCTTATAATATGATTAAAAATGTAATTTGTGATTTAGATGTTTTAAATACTGAATAAATAAAAAATTTTACATAGAAAAATAAAAGTTGCTTTTAAAAGAGTATAGGAATATAGGATTGATACAATAGTTTTTAAATTGCAAGTTATAAATATAAAAAGAAGAATTAAAATTTTATTGTTAGTAACAAAGTTATAATATAAAACTAACAAGCCAATTATAACAATTAGCTTGTTAGTTTTCAAATTATAAGTTATTAATAATAAATCATATAATCAATGTCAGGAAATACACAATCTTTCTCAGAAATATCATCTAAAAAGTCTTCATCAATTTCATCAGCTTTAATTTGATTATATAATTTAGTAAATCTACCAATGTGGTCTTTTATTCTTTTTTTAGCATAATCAACCATTGTGCCATTTGTAATAATAAATAACCAATCACTACTTTGAGCAAGTAATAATTCTCTAGCACATTGATTAAGAGCTTTTTTTCTTAAACCTTTACTATTTGGGAAAGTTTGGGCTAATTCACACATTCTATCACCTGCAACATGTAAATGTCTATGTGCATAGTCATTTGTAGGATTTAACCAAACTTCACTATATCCATTTGCACCCCAACTTGACCTACAAGGAGAAGCAACTTGCATGTTTGGATATTTATCAATATATTCTGAAGGTGTTATTAATTCAAAATTGCAATCATCATAATAAATTTTCTTAAATAAAATATATAACCAATAAGGTCCTTCATACCACCAATGACCATATAATTCAGCATCATAAGGACATAAAACAATAGGTGGGTTTTCTGTATATTGAGCTAAATTGGCTATTTGAGAATTTCTAGAATCTAAGAAATGACCAGCTTGTTTCTCAGCAGAATCTTTAGCCCATTGGACATTATAATAATCTTTAAATTCACTTTTTCCAGTAATTCTATAATATTTAATACCAGTATGAACTCTAACTCCGTTATGTGCAATATATGGTTTTATATAATCATAATCAGCTTCATAACCTATATCACGGTAAAATTCACGATAATTGAAATCACCAGGATAACCATTTATTGAGCTCCATACTTGTCTAGAAGATTCAATATCCCTACCAAAAGCGATAACTCCTTCAGGTGAGACAATAGGTGCAAAAGTTCCATAAAGTGGCGTAGGGTCAGCATATAAAATTCCATGAGATTCTGTTATAATATAATCAATTCCAAACTCTTTTAAATATTTATCTGCTTCAGGTACATATCCACATTCAGGAAGCCAAATACCTCTAGGTTTTTTGCCAAAATATCTTTCATATGTTTGCACTCCAACTGCAATTTGAGCTTTTACTGTTTTTTCATTTACATATAAAATAGGAAAATAACCATGGGTAGCACCACAAGTGATTATTTCCAAAACACCAATATCTTGAAAATGTTTAAAAGCATTTATTAAATTACAATTATAAACATCTTTGAATAGATGGAGGTCATTAGAATATCTCTCAAAATAATAGTGAGAAAGTTTATTTAATCTTTCATCACCAGCAGTTCTTTTAATTTCTTTTTCTGATAATTCTATTAATTTTTTTAAGTAATTAATATATTTTTTTTGTAGTAATTTGTTATCTAACATAGAAAGTAGAGGAGGTGTCATAGACATTGTTATTCTAAAATTGACTCCTTCATCTACTAATTTTTGAAAATTTGTTAATAATGGTATATATGTTTCAGAAATAGCTTCATACAACCAAGACTCCTCTAAATAGTCATCACTTTCTGGATGATGAATAAATGGAAGGTGAGCATGAAGTACAAAACTAACATAACCTTTTTTCTCTTGCATTTAATTATTTCTCCTTTGCTTA
>CATYUF010000019.1 GCA_958413095.1 uncultured Clostridium sp. | reverse complement strand
CAGCATTTCAAGACTTTTTATACCAAAAAATCCAACTCTTATTGAGCTGGATTTTCTGGTTATCGGGTTCCTATTTTAGGACACCCTCTTTTTTAACAATTAGATATATATGATTTGTTTAAATATTAGAAAATAGAGTACATATAATTTATTATAAATTAGGGAGTAGGGGAATAGGATGTTTTTTGCTTTCTTATTGAAAACTACATAAATAATATATATATAAATAAAAACAAAAATAAATTAAAAAGAATTTTTTTCTACTTTTAGAATAAATTAAAATAAAATATTTAAATGTATAAAATAAAATTATAAAAAAGCATAAAAAACGAAATAATTTTTATATTATAAACCAATGAAAATATTGTATATTTGTAAAGGGTGTGGAGCTATAATATATAGACAGAGATTAAAAAAAATTTAATTAAAAAATACCGTTGTGGTAAGTGCAATGGGAGATTAGAAGTAGCAAGCTAAAAGAAAATTTTACTATATCTTTTAAAGCTTTTCCAGCTTTGAATACTGGAGCAATAATTGAACTTTATCTTCGTTTTGTAATGCTTCAGTTATAACAGAAATAAAAGCATTTAAAGTTTCTTCAGTAGTTTTCTTTGTATCACCTGTTTTTTCCATCATAGCTTTTATTAATTCAGTTTTATTCATTCATTTCACCTCTTTTCAATTTTCTATCTTTAGTTCAATTTCAAATTTATCAAAACAATAAAACAAAGTCAAGAAAAAATATAGAATTTTATAAAAATATGGAGAATTAAACTACAAAAAGTAAAAAATATGTTATAATAATGAACATTAAGAAATGACACAAGAATTATAATGATTCTTTGTTATTAATAGTACAAGTTTGTTTAAATTATAAAAGAGGATAAAGAGATGAAAGAATTTATATCTATTCTTATAAGTTTTATATTTATGAGTATAGCAGATAGTATAGACTCAGCATTTAACAACTTAATTAGTATTGATACTATAGTAGTAACTGGGAGTTTTTTATTAATAGATTCAATTTTTAAATCTTTTGGTGAAATAGGTATATATACTTATAGAACTACAAGAAAAAATGAATGGCAATATTTATGGTTTAATATTATATTTGGGATACTAATGGGAATAATAGTTTTTAGTTGTAAAAATTTGATAATAAACATATTTGAATTGAGCAATATACAAAAAGATATGCTTTCTATATTATTAAATTTTTATATTGCGTATGTAGTATTAGGAAGATTAGCAAATGGAATTTTTGAAATAGTAAGACTTAAAGGAAAACTAAAATTATATAGAAAGAGCTTAATTGTTTTCTATGTTTCTTTGGTTGGATTAGATGCACTAGCATATTTTCTTACTAAAAACTTAACATTTTTATTCATTGCAACAATAATATCGTGGTTTATATCCATCATATATATGCTATATAATTTGAAATTGAAATTTGAGTTTCCAAATAAAGAGTCTTTAAAAAATGTGTTTAAATATGGTTTAGCATATTCTTCTGAGAGGCTATTGTCTAGAATATTTTTATTATTATATGGTGTAGTTGCAAGTCATATGGGAACAGAATATTATGGAATACATACTATTTGCTATTCTGTATGTCTAAGTTTAGAAATTATTACAAATGCATATCAAGCAACTTTGATGATTAAAGTTCCAGAAGGTAAAACATATGAAGAACAGTATAATAATTGTATGAATATGAAAAACAAATGCTTTGCATTAATTATATTATTAAACTTTGTATTTACTTTTATATATTTAATAATATCACATGGAAGTTTGCCACTACATAAATGCTTTCCATATATTATATTTTATTCATTTGGGGTATTTGGAATATATCCGTATGAAACATATAAGACATTATGTATTACTCAAGGGAAATCATTCATATTGCTTATAGGCTCTACGGTTGGAGTTATAGTAAGACTATTAATATGTGTATTATTTATAAATACTTCTTTTGCACTGTTTGTGTTTGGAATAGTAAATTTTATTGATTTCTATTTTAGAAGTATAGTTTATAGAGTAGTTTTATATAAACTATATAAAAAAGAAAATTTACATATAAAGAAAAATGAAAATAAAATATTAAATACATGAAATAATTACAATTAATATTAGTATTACTACTTATAATTAAAGTTATAAGGCTGAATTTAAGAATAGGAGCAGTCCTATTCTTTTTTCATAATAAATTTCATTCTTATTAAAAGATATTTATCAAGTTTTTTACTCTGTTTTAGAATTTTATCATAAGAAGCATTTTCAGAAATCAACTTTTCAAGTTTAGCAGTATTTTTTTAGACTAATAAACATATATTTGAATCCATAAAATCAACTCCTTCTTATATTCATTATATCGAATTTATATAAAAAAGTCTTAAAAAATTTGTCGAAAAGGTAAAACTATTGGAAAATATATATGTTTATGTTATAATGCCAATAGAATAGAAATGGAGAAATTTAAATGTTAAAAGGCTAGAAACAAATCAAGAAACAACAGATTTTGTAAAGCTATTGAATCCAGAAATAAAAGGTATAATTTTAAAATAGAAAAGAGGATATAACAATGAAATTTTCAAGCAAAGATATAAATTTATTTAATGAAGCTGGAGTAAAAGTAGAAGAAAGAAAGTATACAAAAGAAGAAGTTGAGAGATTAAGAATAAAAGTAACAGACTTTATAATGAGTCAAAGTACAAATGAAATAGATAAATATAGTAGAAAATTTAGTGATATATTGTATTAAAGTCAACTAATAACATTCACAAAAGAAAAATAAACAAGAAAAGTAAGAACAGGGGAATATTATAAGCAAAATATATAAATAACCAAATAAAAGCGAAACAGAAACAACAATAAATGTATTATATGCTGAAAAAATTATTTCGATTTATACGAATAAAGTAGGATTACAAAAACAATTAAATAAATTGATAGGAGAGCCAACAAAAGAGTATAAATTTAAAAGAAGTATTGTAGGTAGTATATGGGAAATACCTTTTTCTGATAAAACTAAAATATCAAGAATAATGTTGAAATCAAATATATTTGAGCTATAAGAATGAAAGGAAGATGAATATAAACCAATTTCTGGACATTATAGAATTAAATGGGAGGTAACAATGAATTAATATACATATTTTGTATTAGGAATATTATTAGGGGTAGGAATTGCAATTTACTTTTTTATGAGTAGAGAAGAAAAGATTGAAAAAAGAATTATGCTAGATCAAAAAATTTATTCTACAGAAAAATTAGATACTACAATGAAAACAGTTGTAGAAAAAATAACTAACAAAATAAATGAATTAAAAAGAGAATTAACAGAAGAAGAAAAAAATGAAATAATAGAACAATGCTATAAAAAATTTTATGTATAAAGCTATAAAAAAATAAGGAGGAAAAAATTATGAAAATAGCAATAACTTATGAAAATGGAAAGGTGTTTCAACATTTTGGACATACAGAAAAGGTAAAAATTTATGAAGTAGACAATGAAAAAATTGTATCAGAAAATATAGTTGATACATCAGCAAATGGACATGAAAAGTTAGTAGAATTTTTAAAGAATAATAATATAGATGTATTAATTTGTGGAGGTATAGGACAAGGAGCAAAAGATGCTCTTTCTAAAGCAAATATACAATTATTTGGAGGAGTTTCTGGTAATGCTGATAATGTAATAAATGAATATTTATTAGGGCAATTAAAGTACAATGAAAATGTGAATTGTGAACATCATCATGTAGAAGGAGAACACCATTGTGAAAATCACAATAGATGTATGAAAAATAGTTAATGGAGAAATTGATATGAAAAAAGAAATGATAATATTTATAATTGTATTATTTTTATGTATTGGAGCAGTAGCAGGTATTTATTGCTATAATAAATTAAATAAAAGAACATATAGTTTAGAATTGCCAATTGCAGAAGAAATTTCAAATATAACATTAGAAAATATTGATATAAACGATTCTCAAGAAATAAAAAATATTGTAGATATTTTAGGTGGAATAAAGAGAATAACAAAAAAAGAGAGTATTCAAGATATGCCTGTAAATGCTCAAAATGAAATAAAAATCAACTTTAAGATTACAAATAATGAAATAAAAACGATATTTGTGTATAAAAGGAAAAATAAATACTATATTGAACAACCATATAATGGTATATATGAAATAAATCAAAATGAATATAATTCAATAGAAAAATATATTAAATAAAAATAATTTAAAAGAAGAAAATATGAGTGAATATGAGTTACAGCAACAATATTATAGAGCAATAGAAACATGTGATGCTCATATTATATTTAATAAGAGAGGTTATATAGGGAAGAGTGCTTTATATGAACTTTTTTACGGTGCTGGCACAAATTCTTTCTCAAAAATGAATAAGTTTTTATTAGAACATGCACAGGTATACTTATTGGAAAAATTAAATATGAAAAAATTAAATGAAGTCTTTGTTTCGCAGGATAGTAGTGAAATAAGAATATATTATATGATTTTAGCATTAATTGAAAAGCAAAATGTAAGGATAGGTGTAGATACAATGTATGAAGATTTTAAAATAAAAAAAATAATTAATAAAGATGAAGAAGAAAGATAAATTACAATTTTGCAATTTGCTAAATTTATAGTAAGTTGTCGTTGAGATTGATTTTTTGATTTTGAATAAAAATAAGTAAAAAATATATAATTTTTGAAGTGGGTATATTAATTTTAGATATACTTGCTTTTTGTTTTAAAAAACAAATTTGTATAAATAACTTTATTGATAAGTACTACTAATGCTAGAATTATGTAAAATAAGAAAAATATTGTATAATATAATTAGTTCTATATATTGCAGATTATGAGATTATTCAAAAATGTAAGGAGGTAATTGTCATGAGAGAATTATTTGTTGAAAAAGTAATTGAAGAAACAACGAATTTTTTAGACAATAACCAAAGAATAAAATTAAAAGAAATACTTACAGAAATATGTTTAAGTTATCAAATCGAGATATTGGAGCAAAGCCAAAAACAAGAAATACAAAAGAATAATGAAGAAATATTAAATAAGTTTATATCATCTAAAGAAATTGAAGGATGTTCAATTAGGACATTAAACTATTATAAAGATAATATAAATAAAATGTTAAACAAAATAAACCTTCCAATAAGTGAAATTACAACTGAAATATTAAGAAATTACTTGGCTAATTATAAAAATAATTCAAATGCAGGAATGGTAACAATAGACAATATAAGAAGAACATTATCAAGTTTCTTCGGCTGGTTAGAGAATGAAGATTATATTGTAAAAAGTCCTGTTAGAAGAATACACAAAGTAAAAGCAACTAAGAAAGTTAAAGAAACATTAACAGATGAAAATTTAGAAAAATTAAGAGATACTTGTACAAATGTAAGAGATTTAGCAATATTAGAACTATTAATTTCAACTGGTATGAGAGTCGGGGAACTTACTAGATTAAACATATCAGATATGAATTTTCAAGAAAGAAGTTGCATTGTATTAGGAAAAGGTAATAGTGAAAGAGAAGTATATTTTAGTGCTAAAAGTAAGATGTATACAGAAAAATATTTAGAAACGAGAACAGATAATAATGAAGCATTATTTGTATCTCTTATAAAACCATATAATAGACTAGGAATATCAGGAATTGAAATCACTATTAGGAATTTAGGGAAAGATGCTAATATAAATAAAGTTCATCCACATAAATTTAGAAGAACAATGGCTACAATGGTGATAGATAAAGGTATGCCAATAGAACAGGTACAAAAATTATTAGGGCATATAAAAATAGATACCACAATGGAATACGCTATGGTAAATCAAAGTAATGTAAAAAATTCACACAGAAAATATATTACATGAAATATTTTTGAGCATCAAAATTAAGGATAAAGTATAAAATATCACTAAATGATAAGAAACAAAATTTTGCTGAGTATTGAATTTTGTGGTTATTCGTAGTATAATAGGGATATGGAAAGATTTTCCAAGTAGTAATTATTTATCAATTTAAAGGAGGACATTATGAAAGTCTTAAGCTTAATTGAACCATGGGCAACCCTTATTAAAGAAGGGAAGAAAGTCATCGAAACAAGAAGTTGGAAGACATCTTATAGAGGTGAACTTTACATTCATGCAAGTTGCAAAAAAATTAAAAGGAGTGATGAACACACAAAAGAATTGTTGAAGTTAATTCCGGATGTTCCTATGGGATACGGTAATATTTTATGCAAATGCAAGTTAGTAGATTGCATATATATGGATCAAGAATTTTTGAACAAAGTTCAGGACAATAAGCAGGAATTCCTATGTGGGGAATATAGCTTAGGAAGGTATGCCTGGGTTTTAGAAGATGTAGAACCGCTTGATGTACCTATTCCAGCAAAAGGACATTTAAACATTTGGAATTATGAACCCAAAGATTAGCAGAAAGGATGGAGTCTATATGATGAAAATTGTATTGCTGACAGAGGCGGAAAAAATCAAAGAAGGTTTGCGGAGTTTAACTGAAGAATTTATTGGAGAATATCCGTATTATTCTACATGGATTCAGAAGAATGAAGCAACATTCAAGAATGGAACAAGAATTGTTTATGAACTCAATGACAACGAAAAAATAGTAGGATACATGATGATCCATTTTTCTTCAACCAAGTGTGCTAAGATTAATGGAATCTATGTATTTCCTGATTGTCAGAAGAAAGCATATGCTAAAAAAGCTTTGCTACAGGTTCTTGAAGAACTTAAAAAGCAAAACTATGAATACGCATATATCCAGACTCGTATTCACAACAAAATTGTGGTTCACATGTTTGAATCATTGCACTTTGATGTTATTGGTAAAAATTATCATAATATCGAAAAGCAGAACAATTGGGTTGCTGTATATGACCTAAAAGGAAAAAGAAACTTTGAAGAAATGTTCAAGTTAGCTGAACAGCTTTATCCAGGGTTCTCTAAAAATTGATAAGCAATAGAGGTAAGATGTCAAATGATGTCTTGCCTTTTTATTAATTTAATAATATAATACAAAATATAGGGAGGTTTTTATATGTTATATTTTGATACTCATGCTCACTATGATTGGAAAGAGTTTGATAAAGATAGAAAAGAATTATTTGAAGAATTTGAAAGAAAATTATGTGGTCTTGTAAATATAGGAATAAATATTGAATCTGTAAACAAAGTTATAGAATATGCAAAAAAGTATTCATATATGTATTATTCTATAGGAATACATCCTATGGAGGTAGAAAAAGAGATTTCAATAAATTCAATTGAACAAATAATAAAAAATGAAGTAGAAAACAAGTCATCTAAATTAGTTGCAATCGGAGAAACAGGACTAGATTACCATTTTGATTATCCAATTGAATTACAAAAGGAGTATTTTATAGAACAAATTAAATTAGCCAATAAATATAGTTTACCCATTATTATACATTCAAGAGAATCGCAAGAAGATGTAGAAAAAATATTGAGAGAAAATCCAGTTATAAAGACAGGAATAATGCATTGTTATTCAGGAACACCAGAAATGTCAAAAAAATTTGTTGAAATGGGTTACTATTTAGGAATAGGTGGACCTGTTACAAGATATAAGGATATACAAGAAACTGTTGGAATTACTCCTATTGATAGAATTGTAATAGAAACAGATAGCCCCGTTTTACCACCAGAACCATTTGAAAAGCATTCAAGAAATAATTCTTTATACTTGAATTATATTGTGAATAAGATAGCAGAAATTAAAGGATTATCAGAAGATGAGGTTATAAAATATACTACTCAAAATGCATATAAAGTATATGGAATAAGGAATTAATAGATTGCAATAGATTGATATACAATCTCAGCGACAACTTACAATTTTTATTCTATGTTATTATAATGGAAATAGTAAATTATAATGGAGAAAATATTATGAAAAAACTCAATTCTAACCATTTAAAGGTTATAGCAATAATAGCAATGACAATAGACCATATTGCAGATTTATTGTATCCAGGTATGCCAAACAATATAATAACAAACATTTTGCATATTATTGGTAGATTAACTGCACCAATTATGTTTTTCTTTATTTGTGAAGGCTTTTTTTATACAAAGAACTTGAAAAAATATATTACAAGATTATTTGCATTTGCTTTAATATCGCATTTTGCATATTGTTTTTCATTTGGAATAAATTATATACCTTTTAGCACAGGAGAAATCTTTAATCAGACAAGTATAATGTGGACACTTGCTTGGTCTGTAATTGCTCTTTATATAGTGTATGGAAAAAATAATTTGAAAGAATGGCAAAAATGGTTATTAGTTATTTTAATAGATGTTATTACTTTTTCAGCAGATTGGAGTTGTATTGGAGTAATGATAATATTAAGTATGTATGGTAACAGAGAAAATTTAGAAAAACAAATGAAAGGTATGATGTTTTGGACATCTATTTATGCGCTAGTATCATTTATATTTGTAAATAAGATATATGGTATTATTCAATTATTTGTAATATTGGTATATCCTTTATTAAGAAAATATAATGGAGAAAAAGGAAAAGCAAAATGGTTAAAATGGTTTTTCTACATATATTATCCTTTGCATTTAGTAATTATAGGAGTATTAAGAATGTTAATGTATGGAAATATACAATTGTTGTTTTAGAAAGATAAATTACAATTTATTAAGCATATAACTAAGAGCCTATTAATAAATGATAGACTCCTTTTTTAATATCATAATATAGAAATTTTTAATGTAAAATGTTATAATTATACAAATGTTAAAAATCTTTGACAAAGTTCAAAAGACCTTTGGTAGAAATATATATAGTTACTTTATATAATTATTATTGAGAGGAGATAATAAGCAATGAGTTTAGGAAATAATATTTTTGGACTAAGAAAAAAAGAAAAAATTTCACAAGAGAAATTAGGAGAAAGAGTAGGAGTAACAAGACAGACTGTTTCTAACTGGGAATTAGATCAAACAGTTCCAGATGCTAATCAATTACTTGCTTTATCTAAAGCATTAAATACAAGTATTGATTTATTAGTAGGAAATGATATACAAAATTTGCTAGAGCAAAAAGTTGGCAATGTAGAAACAGAAATAATTAAAAATAATAAATTTCAAAAAATAATTATATCGGTTTTATCAATTATTGTTGTACTATTTATTCTTGCTTTTATCTCACTTGCTTAAAAAGGAGGAATTAGAATGAAAAAAACAAAATTTGAAGAAACTATAAAATACTTAATTGTATTATTTTTGGGAATAAGAGCAGGTAATATTATTCTTGAATTTTTAGAAAAGACACCACTAAATATATGGATTGCTAGAACTATTGCTTGTGTTATATGTGTTGGTGTTTGTTCACTACTTTATTATTTTTTGATAAGCAAAAAAGAAAAATAATGTATAGTTATAAATTTAATTACTTTATACGAAAAAGTATAGAGTAATTTTTATTTTTATGGTATTATAACAATAGATAGTAAGTTATTACTACTATGAAATTATAAATTGAAAGGTTGGATTTATGGAGTATGGACAAGAATAAAAAAATAATTATTGGAGTTATAATTTTATTATTTATTATCGTTATAGGAATAGTTGTTGCATATAGATTAATTGAAAATAGTGTTACAAATAGAGAAAATTATAAGGTAAATATTGAAAATATTAGTTCTACTCCTGTTGATACTGTCAATCTTGAAGAAAGCTTAATTTATGAAGAAACAGTATCTCCAAATGAAAACTATGTTAGTTATGATGAAGAAAAAGTATTTTATACAATAAGAGTTTATAAAAAAGAGAATAATATTATTGTAAAATCAAGTTCAAATACTCCATTTGCAAAAGAACTTCAATATGAAATAAATAGTGATAAAGATATAACTAAAGACAATATCAAAATTGAATGGACTACACTAATGGGAGATACTAATTTTACAAAAGAAAATCAAATTGGAATAGCAATTGTTACATTATCTTATGATGAGATATTTAGTCAAAGGAAAATAAGTTTTGTAAGTAATGCAATAGATGTCATTGTAGATACAATAAAATAGTAACACAATTTAGTTAAATAAACTACAACTAAACTAATGGTTTATCAAAGTAAACTAACTGTCGGTTGAGTTTGTGAAATACCAGTAATAAAATAGAATTAACAATCAAAGGAGGAGGTATTAAATATGTCAAACAAAACTCTTGGAGAAATGATTAGTTTTTTAAGAAAAGAAAAAAATATGACACAAAATGATTTGGCAGAAAAAATGAATGTTACTGACAAAGCTGTGTCAAAATGGGAAAGAAATCTATCTTGTCCAGATGTTAATTCTATTCCAAAGTTAGCAGAAATTTTAGGTGTTTCTATGGAGGAATTATTAAATGCACAAACAAAACAAGAAAATAGTAAGGTAGATGATATTGTCAATATTGCTTTAATTGGAGTTAGTCTTGCAATGGGCATTTGTATTGTAGTTACTTTTATATTAAAACAAATTGATATAAATAGTGCTATTACTATGTTAGGAATAGGATTGAGTTGTTTATCTATTTATTTGTTAAAGAATAAAAAAGATAATCAATAAAAAATAAGGGCTAGAATTAGATCCATAATTACTAACTTTTTAAAGTAAAAATATATGTAAAATACTTATTTATAGAGATAAAATTAAAATGTTAATAAGCATTGCTTGTAGCAACGGACTGTTCTTTATATAATGGTTTCAATAAGGAAAGGAGTTGTTGTAAAATGTTAAAAGAAAACATTAAAGTAATACGAAAATCGAAAGGACTTTCACAAGAAGAACTTGCCATAAAGTTGAATGTAGTTAGGCAAACAATTTCAAAATGGGAGCAAGGTTTATCTGTTCCAGATGCAGAAATGTTAATTAGAATATCAGAAGTTCTTGAAACACCTGTAAGTACATTGCTTGGACAAAATATTTCTGAATCTAAAGTTGATGAGATAAAAGCAATTTCTGAAAAATTGGAAATAATAAACTTACAACTATCACAAAGAAAGAGTGAAAGAAGAAAAATAGTTCATTGGTTACTAATTTCATTATGTATAATTATAATAATTATTTTCACAACTTTAATTTTACTAAATAGTCCATACTTAAATTGGGACTATAGTAACCCAGAAAATGCAGTTTTAGGAGTTGCTTTTCATTCTTTTGAATGGTTATTTATCAGAATAACACCAATTCTTCTTATTGGACTAATTATTGCAATTTTCTTGATTAGAAAGAAAGATTAAAATTAACTATTAAAATATTCTAATCGCACATTTAATTTTAAATAAATTACAATATTAATTATAATAGGTTTTTTAACATTTAATAAAAATGTAGATACAGGATCAAATACTACTGTAGTGGAAATACAAGAAGAAAACAATTTAGAATTTAAAGAATAATAGAATATTATAGGGTAAAGATTAGTTTTAATGACTAATCTTTTTATTTAGCATACACTAAAAATAAAGAGGCAATTAAAATTTATAAAAAAATTGATAATTTTTGATTTTTATGATAATATAATTTCAAAAATAATAATTTTAAATGGAGTAAAAATATGAAACTAATAATTAAAAATCTAAAAAAGAATTTTGAAAAAAAAGAAGTATTAAAAGATATAAATTTTGAATTTGAAAAAGGAAAAATATATGGACTTCTAGGAAGAAATGGAGCAGGGAAAACAACATTATTTAATTGTTTAAATGAAGATTTAGAAATAGATAATGGAGAATTTTGTATTGAAGATAATGGTAAAATAAGAAAAATACAACCAGAAGATATAGGTTATGTTTTGTCAATTCCAAATATTCCAGAATTTTTAACAGGAAGAGAATTTTTGAAATTTTTTATTGAAATAAACAAAGAAAAGATAAAAGAAATAAAAACAATCGATGAATATTTTGACTTTATGAAAATTGAAAAAGAAGATAGAGATAAACTATTAAAAGACTATTCACATGGAATGAAAAATAAAATGCAAATGTTGGTAAACATTATAGCAAGACCTAATATTCTATTATTAGATGAACCACTAACATCATTTGATGTTGTAGTTGCAGAAGAAATGAAACAAATGTTAAAAAGTATAAAAAAAGATCACATTTTAATATTTTCAACTCACATAATGGAACTAGCACTTGATTTATGTGATGAAATAGTAATTCTTAATAAAGGTATATTAGAAAAAATAGACAAAAATAATTTAGATAACGAAACATTTAAAAATAAAATTATTGAAAGTTTAAAGGAGGAATAACTATATGATTAAGTCATTTATTACATCCTTTAAATTAAAAAATACATATAAAGTAAATAGTATTATTTATTCAATAAAACAATTGCCACTTATAAAAAAGATATTACCAAACAAGTTATATCAAAATAAAGCTCTTAAAATTATAGGGAATATTATAAGCATATTATGGCAGATAATAAGTATATTTTTAGGAAAACTTTTGTATATTTTTCTTATGATTGCAGCAATTATACCTATAGTTTCAAAAACAAACAATGCAGATGTTTTTTTACACATATTTTTATTTTTAACTTTAATAGGTGGATTAATGAATACATTTATGTTTAATCCAACTAAAGATAAATATTATGCAATGATAATTATAAATATGGATGCAAAAAAATATACATTATCTAATTATTATTATGAATTAATAAAAGTAATAATAGGATTTTTACCATTTACAATTGCTTTTGGAAGTTCAATCGGAATACCAATATATATATGTGTATTACTTCCTATATTTGTAGTAATGGTAAAAATGATAGTAAGTACATATAATTTATATTATTTTGAAAAATATAAAATAGCAAAAAATGAAAATATGCCAACTAAAATATTATGGACAACAGTAGGAATATTACTTGGAATTGCTTATGGTTTACCAATACTTTCAATTAATATAAATCAAACAATATTTATAATTACATTTGTAATATCACTTGTGTTAGGAATATTTAGCTTTATAAAAATTAATAAATTTAATGAATATAGAAAAATGTATAAACAAATATTAACTAACCAAAATGTTTATGCAGTACAAAATCAAACAAGTACAGATGTTATAAAAGATAATGTTGCAAAACAAATTGAATTTGATAGCAATTTGACAAGCAATAAAAAGGGATTTGCATATTTTCATGATATATTTGTTAAAAGACATAAGAAAATACTAACAGAAGCAGTAAAGAAACAAGCAGTAGTTATTTTGCTGATAGCAATTATAGTATCAATAATAGCATTTATGAATAAAGATTTTGCAGGAAGAGTAAATGGAATGTTATTAACTTATTTACCTTATTTTGTTTTTATAATGTATATGTTAAATAGAGGGACAACTATGACACAAGCAATGTTTATGAATTGTGATCATAGTATGCTTACATATAGAATATATAGAACACCAAAAGTAATATTAGGACTATTTAAAGAAAGATTAAAAACTTTGATAGTAGTAAATCTATTACCAACTTTAATAATTGCAATAGCCTTGCCAGTATTATTATTTATAACTGGTGGAACAGATAATGTATTAAATTATTTTATACTATTTATATCAATAATAGCAATGAGCATATTCTTTTCTGTGCATTATCTAGTTATGTATTATCTATTACAACCTTATAATGCAAGTACAGAAATGAAAAGTAGTACATATAAAGTAGTTCAAGGAATTACTTATTTTGTATGTTGGTATATGATTCAAATACAATTGCCAACAGTATCATTTGGAATAGCAACAATTGGATTTTGTATATTATATTGTTTAATATCTTTGGTTTTAGCATATAAATATGCACCAAAAACATTTAAGTTAAGAGCATAGAATAAATTTATAAGTAGGTATATTAAATATGAAAATGAAAGAAATGAATGAAATAGTAAATATACTAAATAAAGAATGGGATTTAGGCAAGAAATCATCTAACGCTAAAGGAAAAATATGTGCTTGGATATACTTATTTCAAATATTAGAAGAAAGTGAAGAAGTTATTATTGAAAAAGATAATAATAAAGTAATTGGAATATGTGGATATGCAAAGTGGAAATCAAAGCGAAAACTATTGAGTAAAAAATTTTATACTTTATTAAAAAAGATATTAATTATCAGTCCTTTTGTAGAAAACAAAAAAGCATTATATGAATATAATAAAAACTATGATTATGTACCAGAAGAATTAAAAAATTATTTTGACGGAGAAATTAGTATTTTAATAGTAGATAAAGAATATCGTGGGAAAAAATTAGGAAAGAAGTTGTTATTAGAAATATTTGAATGTGCAAAAAGAGATAATATGAAAAATATTCAAATATTAACAGATGAATCATGTAACTATAAATTTTATGAAGTTTGTGGTTGTAAGAAAATATATGAAACACAAATAGAAAATAAAGAACAGAATAAGTGTGGAAATTCAGATAGCGAAATTGGATATATTTACGAGAAAAGATTAAGTTAAAATATAAAAAAGTAAGTAATTGTATTTACAATAAATTGTATAAAATCGTAAAAAAATCATTGAGGAGGAAGATAGAATATGAATTATGAAACAGAATTAGCAAATATCAATGATATAGATTCTATTATAAGATTATATTCAGAAAGAATGAAATGGTTTAAAGATAATAATATAAAACAATGGAGCAAATATCTTAACAATCATCCAAAATCAGAATTTGAAAAAGCGATAAACAGTGGAAATTATTATATAATAAAGCAAAATGATGAAATAGTTGCAGGTTTTGAGTTATCAACCAATAGTAAAGAGTGGAAGGATGATACCACACTAGCTTATTATATTTATAAAGTAGTAACAAAAGTAGGATATAAAAATTTAGGAAAATTTATTTTTGAAAAGTGCAAAGAAATAGCAAAATTAGATGGAAAAAAATATTTACGATTAGATTGCTTAAAATCAAATAAAAAATTAAATAACATATATAAAAATCATAACTTTCAATTAGTAAAATGTGGAAAAAACGACCAATATAGTTATTCATTAAGGGAGTTGAAAATAGATGAATAAAGTAATAATAGGAATTGTAGCAAAATATAAAGATGGAGATGAAAACGAAAAAAGGGTAGACTCTCGTATTAGAAACGAAGTAAAACAAGCAGTATTTGATAATGGAGGAGTTGCAATAGGAATAATTACACCAAATGCTAAAATTCAACCAGCAGGTGATGAGTGGCTTGAATATTTAAATTTAATTGATAAAGAAAATATAGTTAGTCAGATAAAACTATGTGATGGTATTATATTACAAGGAGGAAATGCAAACGAAGCATTTGAACCGTTTATTGCAAAATATTGTTATGATAATGATATACCCTGTTTAGGAATATGTGCAGGACAAAATAGTATTGTTAGAGGTCTAGGTGGAACAACTTATAAGATTTCTAATCCAGAAAAGCACAATAGACCTAATGATGAATATGTTCATAGCATACATATTGATAAATCTTCAAAATTTTATAATATAGTGAAAAAAGAAGAAATTATGGTTAATTCAAGACATAAAAGAACTGTTAATGAATCTCCATTATTAGATAAAGTTGGTTTTTGTGAAGATGGGTATTCAGATGTAATTGAAGCTAAAAATAAAAAGTTCTATATAGGAGTAAGATTTCATCCAGAAAGTCTATATAAAATAGATGATAATATGAATAAGATCTTTGAATATTTTATTGAAATATGCAGGAACAATAATGAAAGAGGGAAATAATATATATTCTTTTATATAAATCAGAGCATTGGAACAATAGGGAATTAGATTTAAATAATTATTATATGAATTTAAAAGAAGCTAGAAAGGATTAAAAAGAGCCAATGGAATTAATAGAAACTGTAAAAAACAGAAGAAGTATAAGGAAGTTTGAAAATAAAGATGTAGAAAATAAAATTATAGAAGATTTAGTAGAGTACGCAAGATTAGCACCATCTGCAAAAAATAGACAGCCTTGGAAGTTTGTTGTTGTAAAAGACAAGATAAAAGACCAAATTGCAGATATTATGTTAGAACAACAGAAAAAATCGAAGGTTGATCTAGAAAAAAATATATATAATGCAAATAGTAGTGTAAAAGCAACTGCAAATATTATGAAAGAAGCTCCAACTTTAATATTAGTATTTAAGCCAAAAGAAGATAATTGGCTTATAGGGGATTCATTATCAATAGGTGCTGCAATAGAGCATATTTGTTTAAGAGCTACAGATTTAGGATTAGGGTCTTTATGGATAAGAGATATTGTATATACTCAAGAAAAAATTGCAAATTTAGTAAAAAAAGAAAATATGGAACTAATCTCGGCAATTTCAATAGGGTATCCAGATGAAACTCCTAAACCAAGACCAAGAAAACAAATAAATGAAATACTAGAATGGTTGGAGGAGATAAAATAATGAAAGTATATATAGTAAGACATGGCGAAGTGCCACATAATGCTTTAAAGCAATACAATAATGAAAATGAAGATTTAAACGAAAATGGAATAAGACAAGCTAATGAATTGAAAGAAAAAATTAAAAATATAAATTATGATATTATAATATCTTCTCCATTATTAAGAGCAAAACATACAGCACAAATAATTAATGTAAATAATAAAAAAATATTAATAAATGATAAACTAAAAGAAAGAGATCCTGGAGATTTATCAGGAAAACCTCTTACAGTAACTAACAGAGATGAATATTGGAATTATAATACAACAATTAGATATGGCACATCCGAAAATATAAGAGAGTTCTTTAAGAGAATTTATAACTTTTTAGAAGACCTAAAAAAAGAAGATTATGAAAGTGTATTAATTGTTGCACATAGTGGAGTATCAAAAGCATTTAATGGATATTTTGAAGGTATAAAAGACGGAATGTTTTTAGATAGAGGATTAAGAAACTGTGAAATTAAAGAATATGAAATGTAACAAAAATTGAAGGTGAAAGAATGAGAATAGGAATTGATATAGATAATACAATAACAGAAGTTCAAGATGAATTAAATAATGCAGCATATGAATATGCAGTAAAACTAGGAAAAAATATTAATAGTGCAGAAAATGCTTTGGAAGATATAAAAAACAATGGCGATTTATATAAAAAGAAATTTGAATTTAATTATGAAGAATTAAAATATTTTTTAAAGAATATTCAAGAGGAAATAACGAATAAAGCAAAACCTAGAATTAATGCTGTAGAAACAATTAATAGATTAAGAAAAGAAGGACATAAAATATTTATAATAACAGCAAGAGATAGAGAATTTCATGATAATCCATATCTTTTAAGTAAAAAATGGCTAGATAAAAATAATATAGAGTATGATAAATTAATAGTGAATGCAAGAAAAAAGGGAATAATATGTAAAAAAGAAAATATAGATTTGTTCATAGATGACCAATTAAATAATTGCTTAGATGTTCTAAAAGAAGGTATAAAAGTAATAAGGATTAGCAAAGAAATTAGCGAAAATGCCAAGATAGTTGATTTAGAAAATTGGAACAAAATATATAAATTTATAGGAGAATTAAACAAAATAAAATGAAAAATATAAAAGATGAAAATAAGATATTGATAATGTTAGCCTTTTTTAGCATTTCTATTGGATTGTGGGGGAATTTTAGACAGCTTTGGCTGCAAGATAATAATTTTTCTATAACACAAATAAGTAATATCATAAGTATAGGAACATTTATAGGCGTTATAGGAATATCTTTAATAGGAGGGTATATAACATTAAATAAATTGAAAAAATCATTAACATTTATTTTGATTATAAAATTTATTAATATGTTAGCTTTATATTACCTAAATGGAACTAATCAATTAGAATTAATAAAATTAACTATAGTAATAGATATAATAATGGAATATATAATTATAACAAGTATATATCCATTATTAACAACCATTGTAAAGAATAATACGATATATAGCAAAAGAAAATTAACAGAATATTTATTTAGAGATATAGGAATTTTATTTGGAGGAATTTTTATAGGTAAAAGTATTGCAGGAATGTTAGTAAATTACAATACTTGTTTAATAATATCAAATATATTTTTAGCGATTTCGATAATTACTATGATGAATATAAAAATTAACAATACAGAAGAAAAACAAAAGAAAAACAATTCGATGATTAAATATATATTAAAAAGTAAAATATTATCATTATATTTACTAGATATGTTTATCGGTACAATAGCAATGTCAACTGCTTTAGGATTGAAAATGCTAACATTAACTAATTATTTTGCTTTTTCGGATAGTATTGCAACCAATTATTTACTAATTGTAGGATTAATTGCTGATGGAGTTGGTATATTAGCACTTAAATATTTAACACCAAAAAACGATTATTTAACAATAACTATAAAATTTGGAATAAGATTTATTGGATATGTAATTGCTTTTATATCAAATAATTTAATGATAACTCTAGTAGCGATAACATGGTCACTATTAATTTCAACATCATATGAGAACATATGTGATGGAGTATATATAAATCGCGTTGATAATGACCATCAATTATCATTTGCCAATGTAAGATATGTCATAAGATTTTTAGGTGAAGCAATAGGCGTATTTCTTTGCGGAATAATGTATGAAATAGGACTTAAATATATGTTTGGATTATCTGCAATATTTATGATTTTTCAAATAGGACTAGCATACTATTTGATTTATTTAAGAGAGAGAGTTTAATGCATTAGCATTGTTTGATTATCTAGGAGCGTTAATTAAGAAAATTAATCTTAATGAGGAATAATATTAAATTGGAGATGAATAAAAAATGAAATATGTAGGAAGTAAAGAAGAAAATGTTGAATATAGAAAAAGACCAGGAGCATATGCAATTATTGTAAATAAAAATAATGACAAAGTAGGAATTGTAACCGATGGAGAAGATTATTTCTACTTAGGTGGAGGTATAGAAAATGGCGAAACTAAATTAGAAGCACTAAAAAGAGAAATGATTGAAGAAGCAGGCTATTCCATAAAAAATATTAGAGAGTTTGAAGAAGTTGGTTCTCATATATTTGCTGAAGATAAAGGATATTTAGAAGTAATAGCAAATGTCTATATTGCAGAGTTTGATAAAAAAATAGCAGAGCCAATTGAAAAAGATCATAAAGTTTTATGGGTAAGACCAGAAGAATATGTAAACAAAATGTTTAGAGAATGGCAAAGATATATTATGGAAAGGTTTATAGAAAAAAGGGAAAATATATTATGAAAATAGGAATAGATATAGATGGAGTATTAAACTCTCATTATGATTTTTGTCTTACTTATGGAAGTAAATATTGCAATGAAATAGGGAAATATCAAATAGAAGATATAAATGCTTTTGATACAACCGATATGTTTAAATGAAATCTATTATGATGAAATTTATTTTAATGTAACTAACAAAGGTGAACATTGTAAAAGATATGATATAGATATAATGATAGAAGATGAACCAAAAAACATAAATAAATTAATAGGAAACACATGTAAAGAATATAAAATAAAATAAACAGTAGGAGTAAATTATGAATAGAAAAAATAAAGTTAAAAACCAAGAAGAAAAATATGGCTTTTTTTCAGCATTTAAAGATTTACTTAAATATTCTAAAGAAAATAGGAAATCTTATATTATAGGAACTATCTTTATGGTTATATTTGTAATTACAGCTATGATTTATACAACAATGAATTCAAAATTAATTGCAAATATAATGAGCTTGAACTTTGAAAAAGCAACTAAATTAGTAATAATATGTGCTTTATTGCGTATTTTTTCGATAACATTTTGTCACAATAAATATAGAAAAATAGTAATAAGTACAGGTGAGAAGATATCTGCAAGCATCCAGAAAAAAATTTACTATAAAATTTTATCTTTATCAATGAATTCATTTGAAAATATGAAGTCTGGAAAAATATTTACAACTATAAAAGCAGCAGATAGTGGAATGATGAGTACAATAAGCTCGTTATTGCAAGAAACAGCATATATAGTAACATCAGCAGTAATGTTAATCATAATATATTTTATAGATTGGAAAATTGGGTTAGGAGTAACAATAATATCAGGGTTAAGCTTATTTCTATTTAAAATACAATTGAACAAATCAAAAAAATATTTACATGATGAGTTTGAATATTGTGATAATTATGCTACTCTTGTAAATGAATCAACAAAAGGTATTAGAGAAATAAAAGCTTTAGATTTAAAAGAAAAGTGTTATAAAATATTTGAAAAAGATATAAATAAATTAAAAGATATAAGAACAACAAGAAGATTATTAGGAAAGAATGTTAATACAGCTAAGTGGACAATTAGGATTATAGGAGATGCAATAATATTATTATATATTATACAAAATTTAAAAAATGCAAATATGAATGTTGAAACAGCAATGTTACTTATTACATATATGACAAATATTATAGATGATGTATTTCATAGAATTATTGAACATGACTTTGGAATTTCAGAATTTACAGCAAATATGAAAAGAATTAAGGATTTATTAGAAGATGATAGATTGGAAAAAGAAAAGTTTGGAAATAATTTTTACAATATAATTGATGGAAATATAGAATTCAAGAATGTATCATTTAGTTATAATGAAAATAATAAAAATGTTTTAAATAATATTTCATTTAAGATAGAAAGTAGAAAAAAGAATGCCATTATTGGAATGAGTGGAGAAGGAAAAACAACAATATTCAAATTACTTTTAAAACAATATGACGATTATGAAGGGGAAATTTTGATAGATGGACATGATATACAAAGTTTTTCTGAAAAAAGCTTAAGAAATGCAATTACAATAGTTAATCAAGAACCAATGTTATTTAATATGAGCATTAAAGATAATTTACTAATGGTAAATTCGAAAGCAAGTCAGAATGAAATAAAAGAGGCTTGCCGATTGGCTAATATAGATGAATTTATTGAAAATTTGCCGAATAAATATGATGAGATAATTGAAGAAAATAATAATAATTTTGATGAAGTTACTAGCAGTTTAGATAAAAGTAGTAAAATTCAAATTGAAAAAGCTATAGAAAAAATTTCAAAGATAAAAACTATAATAGTTATTACACATACATTAGATAGTGTTGAAAATTTTGATAATATACTTGTAATAGAAGATGGACGAATCAGTGAACATGGAAGTCATGCTAAATTACTAAGTGAAAAAGGAACATACTATGGATTAGCAAATTTGTGAGAAAAATAAATAGTAAGAGATAAAGAATGAATATAAAATGGAATCTAAAGGAAATAGCAAATTGAGATTTTAAATTTGAATTTAGAAATAAAAATAGATAATAAGGAAGTAAATATTAAACAAAAGGGGAATTTAAATGAAAAAATACAATAAAATAATAACAGAAGAATTAAATAGAATATTGCCATATCACTTACTGGGAATAGTATTTCATACAATAGTTATTTATCTAGCTTTTAAAATTCCAGAAAGTATAGGAAAAATATTAGATATGCTTTCTCAAACTACTGTAAGCAAAGAACTTATTATACAAGAAGCTTGCTGGTTAATTTTTTATTGTAGTGTTGTTTTTATACCAAGATTACTTTATCGCATATTGTTTTTTACAGTTTCAAGAAAAACAGATACATATTTAAGAAAAAGAGTGATTAGCCACTTACAAAAAGTAAAACCCGAATATTTTGAAAAAGAAAATAAAGGTGCATTTTTAGCATATTTATCAAAAGAGATATTATCAATACGTAAAATATTAGGAAATAATTGGTTTAATTTAGATAAAATTATAATTACACCAATTATAGCAATAGTATTTATATGGGGACAGTTTAATAAAATGCTTGCTTTGTGGTTAATACCTGTATTTCCAATAGCAGGAATATGTATAGCGAATTGCTATAAAAAATTAAAAGAAAAAATAGAAATATCAAGAAAGACATATGTAGAACTATCAAAAAATATAGAGAAAAATACAGATGGATTTTTATTAATTAAATCATATAATCAACAAGAAAAACAAATAGAAAAATTTAAAGATATAAATTCAAGAATGTATAAAGCAGATTATGAAATTGGCGTTGCCAAAAATCGTATAAGTAGGGTAATCAATATTTTATATGGATTATGTTTTATAATTAGCTTTATAGCTGGAATTGAATATATAAAATTAAATATGATGACAATAGGAGAATTGACAGCTTTTATAGGATATATAAGCAATGCATTACATAATTTTGTAGGTGCTACACAAAGATTATTAGAAAGAATGCCTTATTTAAAACAATCATTAGATAGATTTGATTATTTTTTAAATTTAGATGAATATAAAAAAGACGGAAAAAGCTTAGATAGAATAAATACAATTGAAGTAAAACATCTATCGTATTGGTATGACAGCACTGGAAATCCAGTATTAGAAAATATAAATATGATTATTAATAAAGGAGATAAAATAGGAATAATTGGACAAGTAGGTAGTGGAAAAACTACATTAATGAATATTATATCTGGCTTTTATGATATACCAGAAGGAATGGTATTAATAAATGGAAAAGATATAAATTCGTACAAGAAAGATAGCTTGTTTTCAAAATATAATTATGCATTGCAACAAAACATAATACTAGATGATACAATTAAAGCAAATGTAGATATTGCAGAAAACTTAAAAGATAATGAATTTAAGAAAATTATAAAAAATGCAGAACTTGAAGAAGACATACAGCAACTTGAATTAAAAGAAAAAACTATAGTTGGAGAAAAAGGAATAAAATTATCAGGAGGACAGAAACAAAGAATATCTATTGCAAGAAATTTATCGAATACAAGAGAAATTAATATTTTTGATGATACATTATCTGCATTAGACTCAAATACTGAAAAGAAAATAATGAATAATTTATTAAAAGAGACCGGAGAGAATACATTAATTGTTATAACAAATAAAGTATCTAGTGTAGAAAATTTAGATAAAATATATGTGTTAGTAGATGGAAAAATACAAGATTATGGAACACATGAAGAATTGATGCAAAAGAATAAATTTTATAATGATATATATATGTTAGAAAAGAAGGAGGAAAAAAATGAAATCTATATTAAAGAAAAATGTTAAGATGCTTGTATTAGTTGCCTTTTTCTTAATTTTAACAAATATATTAAATGTTACTCACCCGTTTATATTAAAACAGATATTAGATATTGATTTTAGTAGTAATAACATTATAACAATTTTAAGAAATTTGATAATTTTATATGTTATAGCTCATCTATTGTTAATTTTATCAAAAGATCTGAGAAATACTGTTATAAATAAAACAATGTCTAAGATATTAAAAGATTTAAGAGAAAAATTATTTTGCCATGTATTAAAATGGAATATGGGAACATATCAAAAGTACAATTCTTCAGAAATATATACGAGATTAACTGCGGACATTGATAATGTTTCTGCATTGTTTTTAGGAACTTTACAAGTGTTAGTAAATGATATTTTATATATTATATTAATGGTTATATTTATGTTTTTGGCAGATGCAAAATTAGCAATTATTGGATGTTTTGCAATGATTGTTACAGGAATTATTTCATACATATTTACACATCAAGTTGCAAAAGCAAGTAAAGAGATTTTAAATAGGAGAGACAAAGAAAATAGACAATATTCAGAAATGTATAATAAAAATAAATTGACATATTTATTTAATATGCAAAATAATACAGCAAAGAAAATACATAATACACTAGATGAGGAATTAGTGTATAGAAAAAGATATATTTTTGTGGAAAGTTTTATATATCCACTATCAATAACAATACAAGCATTAGCAATTTATTTTATATTGCAATATGTATTTAATATTAATAGCGTTATCTCACTAGGAAGTATTTATTTAGTAATAAACTATATTAAAGAATGTCGAACTCCATTAACAGAAATATTTGAACAACTAGAAGAAATTCAATCATCTTTTATGTCATTAAAAAGAATAAATGTATTACTAAAAGAAAATGGAGTAGAAGATATAGAAAAAGGTGAAAAATGTGAAGATTTAAAGGGAGATATAGAGTTTAATAATGTCTATATGCAGTATGGAAATAATAAAGTATTAAAAGGAGTTTCTTTTAATATAAAAGAAGGAAGTAAAGTAACAATTGCAGGAAAAACAGGAGTAGGAAAGTCTACTATGATGAATATTTTAATGAGATTATATTCATTTCAAAAAGGTGAAATTTTAATTGGAGGAAAGGATATTACCAAAATAAGAATAAAAGATATTAGAAAAAATATTTCCTATATATCACAAACGCCGTATATTTTAGAGGATACATTAAAAAATAATATAATACTTGGAAATGAAAATATTACAGATGAACAAATAAAAACAATTGCAAAAGAAATAGGATTTGAAAGTACTTTGAATAAATTTCAAAATGGACTGAATGAACACATATCAAAATCAAAATTATCTTATGGGGAATTACAAATGATTGCATTTTTAAGGGCAATTCTACATAAAACAAATATTTATATATTTGATGAGCCAACTTCAAATATAGACTTAAAAACAGAAGATAGAATTCAAAAATTGATAGATAAAATAACAAAGGAAAGTACCGTTATTATTATTGCTCATAGAAAATCAACTATTGAAAATTCAGATAAAATTATTTATTTAAAAGATGGAAGAGTAGATATGATAAAAAATGTTTACAATTAGATTGGTTAAAATTAAATAAAAAATCAAATAACATATAAATCAGAGCATTGAAACGATATTAAATAATTATTATATAAATTTAAAAGAAGCTAGAAAGGATTAAAAAGAACCAATGGAATTAATGGAAACTGTAAAAAACAGAAGAAGTATAAGAAAGTTTGAAAATAAAGATATAGAAAATAAAATTATAGAAGATTTAGTAGAATTTGCAAGATTAGCACCATCTGCAAAAAATAGACAACCGATGAAACTCCTAAACAAAGACCGAGAAAAGAACTAAATGAAATACTAGAATGGTTATAAGATATAAAATACTGTATGAAATAGAAATTATATATTGGCATAGTTTGATTATTAAGGTTAGTCAAATAAGGAATTGAATTTTAATTGAGAATAATATTAAATTGGAGATGAATAAAAAATGAAATATGTAGGAAGTAGAGAAGAGAATGTTGAATATAGAAAAAGACCAGGAGTATATGCGATTATTGTAAATAAAGATGATGACAAAGTAGGAATTGTAACTGATGGAGAAGATTATTTCTACTTAGGCGGAGGCTTAGAAAATGGCGAAACCAAATTAGAGGCACTAAAAAGAGAAATGATTGAAGAAGCAGGTTATTCCATAAAAAATATTAGAGAATTCGAAGAAGTGGGTTCTCATATATTTGCTGAAGATAAAGGATATTTAGAAATAATAGCAAGTGTCTATATTGCAGAGTTTGATAAAAAAATAGCAGAGCCAATTGAGAAAGATCATAAAGTTTTATGGGTAACTCCAGAAGAATATGTAAGCAAAATGTTTAGAGAATGGCAAAGATACATTATGGAAAGATTTATAGAAAGAAGGAAAAATATATAATGAAAATAGGAATAGATATAGATAATGTTATCTCTAATTTTAATGATGAATTATTAAAAGAATATTTAAAACATGATAAAGAACTAAGAAATACAGGAATTATAAACGAAGATGTTTTTATAAGATACGGAATGTTCGATTGGACTGAAAAAGAAGAAACAGAATTTTATAAAAATAATATTGAAAGAATTGCTATTAAATTAAAACCTATTCATAGAGCTACCGAAACAATAAAAAAATTAAAAGAAGATGGTAATGAAATTATTATCATATCTGGAAGAGATAATGGAGAATATAATAACCCATATAACCTTACAGAGGAATGGTTAGCAAAATACAATATCGTTTATGATAAGTTAATTCTAACAAATGCTTATAACAAAGAAGAAAAAGCAAATGTATGTAAAGAAAATAATATTGATATTATGATAGAAGATAGTACTCAAACAGCTGTAAATATAGAAAAAATTGGCACAAATGTTCTATTTATGAATACAAGATATAATAAGAATAATGAAAATTTTGAAAAAGTATCAAATTGGAAAGAAATATATTCAAAGATATCTAAATTATATAAAAAAGATAAAAATATAGACAAAATAAATGTTATACTAGATACAGATACATATAATGAATGTGATGACCAATTTGCTCTTGCATATATGCTTTTATCACAAAATAAGTTTAATATAGAAGCTATTACAGTAGCACCATATCACCATGATAATGATATTAGCGTAGAAGAAGGACAAGAAAAGAGTTATCAAGAAATATTAAAAATTTGCAATTGGTTAAATTTTGATACAAAAAATAAAGTATTTAAAGGAAGTAACGGTTATATAGAAAACGGATATAACGAAACAAATGAAGCAGTAGAAAAAATAATTGAGATTGTAAAGAAAAACGAAAAAACATACATTATGGCAATTGGAGCAATCACAAATGTAGCTTTAGCAATTCAAAAAGCACCTAGTATTGTAGACAAGATTGAAATTATATGGCTTGGAGGACATAGTCCAATATGTAATAATAATAAAGAATTTAATTTCAGACAAGATGTACAAGCTATAAAGGAGATATTTTCATCAAAAGCAAACTTAACAATTATTCCTTGCAATGGTGTTGCATCTAATTTAAAAATATCAATATATGAATTAGAACATTATTTAAAAGGAAAAAATGAACTTTGCAATTATCTATGTAGTAGATTTTATGATGATGGAATACATGGGATTCAAACAAGAAGGACAATTTGGGATATAAGTGTTATTGCTTATTTAATAAATAAAGAATGGTTTGAAGAAAAGGAAATGGATTGTCCAGAAATCAATAAAGACTTGAGTTATAGTTTTAATGAGAATGATAGAAAAATAAAGTTTGTAACTTATTTGGATTCAGATAAGATATATAATGACTTATTTGATAAATTAGTAGAAAAAGGATAGAAATGGAAGAAAAAGATTTATTAATAGAAAAATATAATATAGAAAAGGCACTAGCATTTTATAATATAAATATAGATGATTACAAGGATAAGTGTTATAAATGTTTAGATGACATTAATAAGAATAATGAATTAAAAAACAAAATAAATCAGGTAGTAAAATTATTATATAACAATGAGAATGAACAACTAGAATTATTATGGAAAGAAAAAGATTTAAGTAACTTTTTAGGTAATCAGTACAACAAATTTATTCATAATATTATACTTCTTTTAGGTTACAAAATACATCAAGAAAATATGAATAAATATAACTTTGACACATATCAAATTTTAGTACATAAAAACAGAGTCAAAGAATGTTTAACTAGTGACATATATAATCGAAAACTAGAAGGTATTAGATTGTCTCAATCTTTGTGGGGAATATATTTTATAAAAATAAGGTTAATAGAAGTTGGAAGATTACAATATGAATATTGTAATAACAAAAAAGAAAAATATATTAAAATTCATATTCCCAAAGGAGATAAGCTAGATTATAATGAAGTAATAAATTCTATAAAAGATTCTAAAAAAGAAATAGAAAAATACTTTAAAATAAAAAATTACGAATACTATTGTGAATCATGGCTATTAAGTAAAGAGATAAAAAAATTATTAGATAACAACTCAAACATTCTAAAATTTCAAAAACTATTTGATATAACTGAAGGAAAAAATGCTATTAAAGATATTCTGAATTTTGTTTATGGATTACAAAATATGAAAAATTTAAAAGAACTACCAGAAAATACAAGTTTACAGAAGAACATTAAAGAATTACTATTAAAAGAAAAAGAGATATATATAGGCATAGGAAAACTTAAAAACATATAAAAAAGAAATTTTGAATTCTTTATATGAAAGAAAGGATTTTTAACATTTATGAAAAAAATAATAGCAATGGATTTAGATGGAACTTTATTAAAAGATAATAAAGAGTGTCCTAAAGATACAAAGAAATATTTACAAAAATTAAAAGATAAAGGATATATTATAGTAATTGCTACAGGAAGGATACTAAAATCGGCAAAAGATATTACAGATGGAGCAAAGTTTGCAAATTATATCATAGCAGATTCAGGAAGCACAATTTATGATACTAAATATAAAGAAATAATTAGTGAAAGTATAATAAGCCAGTCAGATCTAATTAAGATTTGTAAAGAATATGAAAGTAATTGGGGAATATTAGAAATATGTGATAAAAAATGCTGTAATGTATATACAAATTTAAAATACAAAATAAGAGAATATGATAATTTCATATTAAACATAAATGACTTTCTTAATAATAAACAGGAAATAACACATATTAGTATTATACCTAAACAAGATTGTGTATATAAAATAATAGACAAACTAAAAAAAGAGTTACCAAACCTTAAAGTATCACTTATGCAAGATTCTTTTTCAGATTTAAAATATATAGAAATACACAATAATGAAATAAACAAGTACGAAGGAATAAAATTAATAGCAAATAAAGAAAAAGTAGAAAATAAAAATATTATATGTTTTGGTGATGGACTGAATGATGTAGATATGATAGAAAAAAGTGGAATAGGAGTAGCAATGGATAATGCTCTTTCAGAGATAAAACAAAGGGCTGACTTTACAACATTATCAAACAATAATGAGGGAATAAAATATTTTTTAGAACAAAACATAAATAAGTTATAATATATAGCTAGCAAAAATATTTTAGAAGGAGAAAATGATGAAATTAACAAGTAAAGAAGTATTAAAAATGTTAGAAGAGGAGAAAAATAAAACTTCAAATGAACATTGGATAAATCATTCAATTTGTGTTGGAAATGTTGCAGGAAGAATTGCAAAAGCATTAAATTTGGATGAGGATTTTGCTAAAACTTTAGGATATATACATGATATTGGAAAAAGATATGATTATATTGAAAGTGGTGTATTCCCTCATGCTATGAAAGGTTATGAATATATAAAATTATTAGGATATGATGAAGAATATGCTGGGATTTGTATCAAGCATTCTTTCTTAAATAATGATATTGATTGCATATCAAATGATAGAGATGAAACAGATAGAACTAATCCTAATTTTGAATTTGTAAAAAATTATATAAAAGATGAATACACAATTTATGAGAAAATAATTAATTTATGTGATTTGATGTGTACTAATAAAATTTTAACAATTGATAAAAGAGGGATGGATTTATTGTTAAGACATGGAGTTTATGCTAAAACACATTATCATATTAAAGAAACTTATAAACTAAAAGAATATTTTGACAAATTGTTGGGATATAATTTATATGATTTATTTCCAGAAATAAAGGAGAATTTATAAATAAAAGAATACGAAAAAATTATAAAAAGAATAAGGAGAAATAGATATGTTAAAAAAGTTGAAAGAAAAGTATGTGTTTTTTGATGTAGATGGTACTTTGTCAGAATATAGATTTAATGATAAGTTATATAGTGGAGGATGTCCTGAACTTGGATGTCAAACCTTAGAAGATTTGTTGTTTTCAAATTTGTTTGCTAATGCTAGACCATTAAAGAATATGCAAAATATTATTAGTCAATTAAATTCAGATAAAATTTTTGTTTTAGGTACTATTGTTACAAGTAATGAAATAAATCAAAAATATAAATGGCTAGAAGAAAATTATCCCAATATAAAAAAAGAAAACATAATTTTTATAAGTTCAACAATGATGAAACCAAATGTAATAATAGAATATGCTAAAAAACTAGATATTAATTTACAAGATACTGTATTTGTTGATGATAGATTAGATGTTTTAAGAAAGGCTGAAGAATTAGGAATTATAGCATATCATCCTAGTTCTTTTGTAGAGTAATAATAAGAGTGAAATTTTATATTTAGTATGAAAGGAAATATGATAGTATGAAAAATATAATAATTATGGGAATTGGCAGAGCAGGAAAAACAACATTAAGTAATATGATAAAAAATAAATATACCTGTTATTTATCATTGGAAGAAGCTAAACGAGTGCTTGCTATATATGAAAATAGTGAAGATCCTATTGAAATTAGAGATAATGCAATGCTACATATATTTTTAAATTGTGGACTGCGACTCTCTGAAATCAAAGGTTTTAATGTTGACGATATAAATATGGAAGATAGTAAGTTCACTATCATTGGTAAAGGTAATAAAGAAAGAACAAATTATTTAAATGAAAAAACAAAAGTAGCACTTATTAAATATTTAAAAATAAGGGATGAATTACTTAAGAATAATGATAACAAACATAAAGAGAAATCTCTGTTTCTTACTTACTATGGATACAGAATGAGTCAATTCACAATAAATAAAATTGTAAAACGAGCATATAAAAAAGCTGGTCTTGATGAAAAAAAATATACAGTCCATACATTAAGACATACTTGTGCAACTTTACTCTATAGAGCAGGAGTAAATATTAAAACAATTCAAGAATTGCTAGGACACGTTCAAATTGATACAACAGAAATTTATACTCATTTAAACAATCAAGAAGTTAAGGATACGATGTTGAAGCATCCATTAGCACAATTTAAAATAGCAGGGTAATTTCATAAAATATTACAATTTGTAATATTTAATATGTTATGATAAAA
>CATYUF010000018.1 GCA_958413095.1 uncultured Clostridium sp. | reverse complement strand
GGATAAGACAAGCAATAACAAGAGCAATAGCAGACCAAGCAAGAACAATAAGAATACCAGTTCATATGGTAGAAACAATAAATAAATTAATAAGAACATCAAGACATCTATTACAACAATTAGGAAGAGAACCAAGCCCAGAAGAAATAGCACAAGAAATGGAAATTCCAGTTGAAAAAGTAGTCGAAATACAAAAAATAGCACAAGACCCAGTATCTTTAGAAACACCAATAGGAGAAGAAGATGACAGTCATTTAGGAGACTTTATTCAAGATGATGATAGCCCAGCTCCTCAAGATTCAGCAGCATATACAATGCTTAGAGAACAACTAGAAGAAGTAATGAACACATTAACACCAAGAGAAGCAAAAGTATTAAAATTAAGATTTGGATTAGAAGATGGAAAATCTAGAACACTAGAAGAGGTAGGAAGAGAATTTAAAGTAACAAGAGAAAGAATAAGACAAATAGAAGCAAAAGCATTAAGAAAATTAAGACATCCAAGTAGAAGTAAAAAATTAAGAGATTATATGGGATAAAATACGGAGGAAAATATGGAGCAATTAAATAATTTTTTTAGCCAAATTACCTCATTAGAAATAATAGATATATTAATTGCAGTAGGAATAATCATATTTTTTAGAATTTTTAGTTCAAGTATAGCATATATCATTATAAGAATGTTTAAATTAAAAAGTAAAAAAGCAAAAGACATAAGAGAAAGTGCTTTTTATAGACCATTACGATTATTCTTCATAATATTAGGAATATATTTAGCAATATTATTCTTAAAACAACCACTAAATATAAATAATGAAGCTATGGAATTTGTTACTAAAATATTTAAAATTATCAGTGTAATTGCATTTGCAAATGGAATTGCTAAGAGCTTTACAATTCATTCAACATTAGTAACTAAAATGAAGAAAAATTTTAAAAAGCAATTAGATGATGCTACATTAGAATTTGTGTTAAAGATAATTAGAGCAATAATATATATAATAGCAACTTTTATAGTTTTATCAATATTAGGAATAAACTTAAATGGTCTTATTGCAGGATTAGGAATTAGTGGTTTAATTGTAACACTTGCAGCACAAGATACTGCTAAAAACTTATTTGGAGGTTTAGTAATATTTATAGATAAACCATTTACAGTAGGGGACTGGATTCAAATGGATAATTTTGAAGGAACAATAGAGGATATTACTTTTAGAACTACTAGAATAAGAACATTTGAAAATTCACTTCTAAATGTTCCAAATTCTATTATATCAAATGCTTCAGTTATAAATTGGAGTAAAATGGAGAAAAGAAGATATAAGACTAACTTAAGAATAGAATTAGGAACTCCAATAGAAAAGTTAAATATCTTGAAAACTAGAGTTGAAAAAATGCTACATGATAGAGAAAGAATTGATAATGATTCTACTATTGTTAGATTTGATGATATAAATGAAAGTGGAATTAATATGATGATATATACATATACTGATTCAGTTGGGTATGATAGCTACTTGGCAGAGGTTGAAGATATTAATTGTAAACTTATGAAGATAATTGAAGAAGAGCATATTAAGTTGGCTTATGAGAATAAGAATGTGTATTTGAAAAATTAAAGTTAGAAAAAGTTTGACAAATTCGAAATAATGTGATAATATTTAATTACAAAATAAATGAACATTGAATCGCAGTTTGTTCAATTTAGTCGTCTGTGTACCACGAATACACAGATTTTTTTTGTAAAAAATAGAGCAGACCACGAATCCACTCTATCGACTAATTATTGCTTTTTATTAGTCTTAACACTGTTGTTCATTTGCATATGCTGCTGTTGTTCTAACTTTTGTTGTAAGATTATGTTTTTTTCTTTTTCAGCTATGTACTTTTCAGCAAAGTGCAAAATTAAATCGCAGTTATTCAATGTTAGTCCCCCTTTCCGCCCTTCAAAAAGGGCTAACCCTTTTTAGCGTTAGGTTGGGAATATTTTACAATATATTGAATTTAAAATCAAGCAAATGTTTATAATTTATAGAAAAAATGTTTTCTTAAATTAAAAAAATTCATTATATATGTAATATTAAATTTTCACAGTATAGACATAAATAATATGTATAATGTATAATATAGTTGAAAAAAAGAAAAGGAGAGCAATATTATGATTAATAATTGTGTACTAATCGTTGATGACGAACAAAGAATGAGAAAATTAATTAAAGACTTTTTAGTAGCAAAAGGATTTAGTATTCTAGAAGCAGAAAATGGCGAGAAAGCCTTGGAAGTTTTTGAAGAGAAGAAAAATAAAATCAATTTAATTTTATTAGATGTTATGATGCCTAAACTTGATGGGTGGTCTGTGTTAAGACAAATTAGACAAGAATCTAAAGTTCCAATTATAATGCTAACAGCTAGAGGAGAAGAACAAGATGAGTTATTTGGGTTTGAATTAGGAGTTGACGAATATATTTCAAAACCTTTTAGTCCAAAGATTTTAGTTGCAAGAGTTGAAGCTATTTTAAAAAGAACAAATCAAGATATCAAAGAAGTAAAAGACTACGGAGGAATAGAAATTGATAGAGAAGGAAGAACTGTAAAAGTTGACGGAAAAATAATAGAATTAAGTTTAAGAGAATATGAATTATTATCATACTTAGTTGAAAATGAAAATATTGCTTTATCAAGAGATAAAATTTTAAATAATGTTTGGAATTATGATTACTATGGAGATTCAAGAACAATAGATAGTCATATAAAGAAAATTAGACACAAATTAGGAAAAAAAGGAAAATATATTCAAACAATGAGAGGTGTTGGATATAAATTTGAAGTTAAATAATTCTAAGAGGAAGGTAAAATGAGCAAGTTAAAAGAGGCACTAAAATCAGTAAAAGTTAAATTATTTTTAATGTTATCATTAATAATTTTATTAATAATTTTATTCTTAATATTAGTAAATAATTTTGTATTTGGAGAATTTTATTTATACAGTAAAACACAATCACTAAAAAGTGTATATGAGGTTATTAATGATTACTATAACAGTGGAGCAAATATTGACATAGATTCAGAATTAGAGAAAATAGCAATAAAAAATAATTTTGATATATTAATTAGAAATGACCAAAATATTAATGTATTCACATCTAACAAAGATTTCTTTTCTACCTTAGGACAAATGAATGAAATGACAAGTTTAATTAACTCTGGACAAATAATTGAACAAGATGAGAAATATAATATTAAAAAAATGAAAGATATAAAAACAGGAATATCTTATGTATTACTATCATCACAACTTGACAATGGATATTTATTATATATAAGAATACCTTTAACATCTATTGAAGAAAGTGTTAAAATTTCGAATAACTTTTTATATTTAATGGCAGGATTTACTATATTAATATCAGCAGTCATAGTATCATTTGTAACAAGAAAATTTGCAGACCCTATTTTAGAATTAAACAACATTGCTAAAAAAATGGCTAACTTAGACTTTAGTCACAAATATAGAATAACAGATGCAGATGACGAGATAAACAATCTTGGAAAAAGCATAAATGTGATGTCAGACAAGTTAGAAAGAACAATCAAACAACTAAGAAGAACAAACATAGAACTAGAAAAAGACATAGAAGAAAAATCAAAAATAGATGAAATGAGAAAGAGCTTCATATCAGATGTATCACATGAATTGAAAACTCCAATAGCTCTAATTCAAGGATATAGTGAAGGGTTACTAGAAAATGTAAACACAGACGAAGAAAGTAGAAAATTCTATGCAGAGGTAATACTTGATGAAAGCAACAAAATGGATAAATTAGTAAAACAACTATTAGAATTAATGACTATCGAATATGGAAAACGAGAGTTTAATGACAATAAATTTAATGTTGTAGAATTAGAAAAGCAAGTAATAATAAAATCACAAGTAATGTTACAAGAAAAAGAAGCAAAAATGGAATTAGTTTCTCCAGAAGAAATAAATGTAATTGCAGATGACTTTTATATTGAACAAGTAATTAGTAATTATGTGACAAATGCACTAAAGCATGTAAAAGAAGTAAACGGAGAAAATTATATAAAAATATATAATGAGGTAAATATAGAGAAGAATAAAGTAAGGATAAAAGTTTTTAACACAGGTGATAAGATTAAAGAAGAAGATATGGCAAGAATTTGGAATAGATTTTTTAAAGCAGATGAATCAAGAAATAGAGATGATGGTGGAACTGGAATTGGTTTATCATTTGTTAAGGCTATTATGAATAATTATAAAAATGAATATGGTGTTGTTAATAAGGAAAATGGTGTGGAATTTTATTTTGATTTGGACTTGGAGATATAATTTTTTAGATGTAATATAAGAAGAATAATTATAGTGATAAATTACATATAAAGTAAATATTTATTAATGGTAATAATTGCGATTATTACATTGATAGAAAAAATAAAGTATGTTAAAAATGAATTTTAGCATACTTTATTAATTAAACTTTAATAACTTAATATATCTGATAAGGTCGGAAAACTTTAACATACCTAACATGCTTTAATTCTCATAATTACTTTATAAATTAGTAATAAAAATCCTAAAAGAGGTCGAATTTGAGGTGCTACCAGAATCACCGCCTACTTGGAAAGAACAGGACATATTATGTGCAAAACCTCCATATCGAAAAAATGGAATTTCTCCAAATGGAAATGCTGAGTATGAAAAAAACCACGAACCTTTTTCATAAGAATGATATAAGGAAGTTTCGTATATTGCATCTCCTTTATTTTTCTTTCCTGCAGTTTCATAATCTTTTGATTGATTATTTTCTGAGCTATATACTGTTTTATATTTTGTACTTGTTTTTTGTTCTTCTTCTGTTGCTCCATATATATATCCTTCTACTTTTCCTCCATATATTCCTAAGTTTTCATGTCCATTGTTTACATATGATGCTGTTCTTTCCCATGCTCCTCCATTTAAGTCATATACTCCTGTTGCATTATGAGTGGTTGATTGTGTTTTATTTATTGTGTATATTTGTTCTACAATATTTGTTCCTCCTGTATAATATGATGAACTTTTATTTTGTTCTACTTTTTTCTTATTTGTTCCATACTTGCTATGAGCTAAATACACTGTTGCTCCCCATTCACTATTTTTTGCCATATGACTATTTAAATTTACATTTTCTCCATAAGTTGCATTCAGTCCTGCTTTGTATTGCTGATTTACTGTCATATTTCTTAAGCTTTGTACTCCAGGTTTTATACTTACTTTACTTGCATCTCCTTCTGTATATTCTCCTGTTGCCTCAAATTTTCCTATCCATATTCCTGGAATCTCTCCAAATCCTCCTCCTACTTCTGCATTAGATGTAAATGCTGGGTGCACTAACCACTTGCTCTTTCCTGCTTCTGGATCTTCTACATTTGTTGTTAACTCTCCAGATTCTTCATTTAAGAAATTATTACTTGTATCTAGGAATGCTACTTCTATTGTGCCTGCTACATTTGTATGATATCCTTCTGTTATTTTATATGCATATCTTGGTACCCATACAAACATACTTCCATCACTTGTCATTGCATTTGCCCATTTGCTTCCTGTTTGGTTATTTGCTTCTGGTCCCACATATTTTATTGCTTTCATATTTCCTTCTAATTTAGGTGGATTTACTTTTACCTTTTTATATCCATTTGATACATCATTATAGCTATACCAATTTTCATCACTTTCTTCTATTGCTCTCCAATATTTTGCTATATTTTCTGGTTGTTCATAATAATTTTCTATGTTTCCACTAGCATCTATAAAATATTGATTTTTACTATTTGTAAATGTTATTTTTGTTGATTCATTTATATCTTCCGTTATTATATTTTTATTTCCATCTGATATCATTTGATTTTTTAAGTTCTCTGAATTTATATTTAATATTTCATTTTTTTGATTAGAATCTACTCCTAGACTTTGTACTGCTAAAGATATTTGTTCCTTTTCTTTGCCTTTTGTATTTTCTTCTTTGGATTTATTAGCTTGGGTTAATATTCCATTATCACCTGTTAAGAAAGCAATACTTACTCCAGCTAAAATTAATAGTACAATAATTGTTATTACTAATGCAATTAAAGTGATACCATTAGAGTTTTTACTAATATTTTTCATTTTTATAAAATCCTTTCTTTTGTTTTTTTATGTAAAAAATAATAGAATAAAAAATTATTCACAATATCTATATTTTATTATAGTTTCACCTTATCTAAAGTTTTTATTCGAATATGTTAAATTAAAAGTCAAAAGAAATCAGATACATATTGAATAAATAAATTATATACATTAAGTAATATTAATTCAATAGTATATAGTAAAATAATACAATTTATGTCGAATTTTGCGATGAAAAGTTCTTTACAAATGTAAAAAAATGTATTAATATATATCTATAACATGTTAAACAATTTTTTCGAAAAAATTTTAAATCAAATTTGCAATTTATCAAACTTAAGATTAGTTCATATATTTCCAATAATAAAATAATATAAAAACAAAAGAAAGCATAAGAAATAGGAGGTATTTGCATGTATGATTCAATATACAAGCAGATATATAAACATAGTTAGTTTTATATTTTCAATAATAATATGTATTATATTAAATAGTACAATTTTTAATATCAACCTAAAAAACTCAAAATTAAAAGTAGGATTTACAAGTGAGAATCAAGTTTTTACTCAAAACATTCAAAACAATCTAAGTAATCATAATTCAAATAATTTATCAAATAACATTTTAAATTCCAATATATCCAAGCAATTATCAACAAAAAGTGAAGAAAAAGTGGAATGGTATATAGAAATTCCAACAATTTCATTAAAAGCACCAATTACAGAAGGCACAACAAAAGAAATTTTAGATAATTATGTAGGACATTTTGAAGAAAGTCCTAGTAAAAAAGGAAATGTATGTCTAGCAGCACATAATAGAGGATACAAGAATAATTACTTTGAAAATTTAAAAAAATTAAAGATAGGAGATGAAATATTTTATAAAAATAATGAATATGAAGAAAAATATGTAGTATCTAAACACGAAATAATCAAGGATACAGATTGGGTAAATTTAGAAAATACTAAAGAAGATAAAATAACTTTGATAACTTGTGTTGAAAATGAACCTAATTATAGAAGATGTATTCAAGGAGAAAAATTAGAGTAATAAAGATAATTAAAAAAATTATAAAGTTAAGAAAAATATATTAATATTAAAATAAAATAAAACTATATAGGTTTATAGGTAAATCCTCAAAAACCTAAATATAAAATATAAGGAAGAAAGTAGAATGAATAAAGTGAAAAATATATCTAAAAAAATTGTAATAACAATAAGTCTAGTAATATTAAATACAATGCTATTTATAAATTCAGTAATAGCAGCCCAAATGGATTCAACCCATATTTATTCATCAGGTTCTTGTGGAGAGTTGTTAAAATACAAAGGAGGACTTGTAATAGTTGAATATGCAGAATATAAAGATAATGGAGTATCATATCCAGCATATTGCCTAGATAAAACCAAACACGGTGTTGAAGGAGACTTTTCATATGATGTTTCTATAAAGGATGCAATAAAAGATGTAGGGTTATGGAAAGTAATAGTAAATGGTTACCCATATAAAACAATACAAGAACTAGGTGTTGCAAATAAGGAAGAAGCCTTTACAGCAACAAAACAAGCTGTTTACTGTTATGTGCATGGTAATAAGTTGAGTGACTATGAAGGAATAGGAGAAGCTGGAAAAAGAACTTTAGATGCTATGCATAAAATAATTGATAATGCAAATAAATCAATAGAAACTCAAATATCAAGTACATTAACAATAAATAAAAATAGCGATGAATGGAAACAAGATAGTAAAGACAAAAACTACATATCAAAAACATATAGTGTATCAGCAGATACAGTTATAGAAAAATATAAAATAAAAATAGAAAGTGAAAAAGGACAAAATATTGAAGGAATAAAATTAGTAGATGAAAATAATAATGAAAAACAAGAATTTAATGCAAATGAAAAATTTAAAATATTAGTACCTTTAAAAAAAGCAAGTGAAAAAGGTGAATTTAAAATAAATGTAGAAGCAAAAGTAAATACAAAAGTAGTGTTATATGGAGCAGCACCTAATAGTGGATATCAAGACTATGCATTAACTTCAGCAGGTTATGAAGATGGAAGAGGAAGTGCAAAAGACGAATATGACAAAAATGAAACAAAGATAATAATTATAAAACAAGATGAAGAAACTAAAAAGAGACTAGAAGGAGTTGAATTTGCATTATTAGATGAAAACAAAAATGCAATATATAAAAACTTAAAAACAGATGAAAAAGGAAAAATTGTTATAGAAAATATGATTCCAGGAAAATATTATATAAGAGAAACAAAATCAATAGATGGATATGAAATTTATGAAGAAGATATTGAAGTAAATATAGACTTAAATCAAGAAATAATGGTAACAGTAAATAATAAAAAAGAAGATAAACCTAAAATAGAAACCAGTAAAAAAGAAAAAGAAGTAAAAAGATTACCAGTAACAGGAATGTAGGTAATTAAGTAAAAAATCGTTTTAAACATAGATATTTTATATCTAATTTAAAACGATTTTTACCTATAATTAGAAAGAATTAGTAAGTTGAAAGTTAAAGGGAATTTACTTATAAAAATTTTGAAAATAAAATATTTATAATACTTGTTTTTTGAAAAAATATATAGTATAGTGAATAGAATAGGAAATGAGAAAAAACAGATGTGGTTTGCCTCCTACATAAGAGGAGGTGAGGCGTATGATAGAAGTACAAGAACTATTATTAATAATAAAATTACTTTTTGCTGGTTTAGTATCAGTAACTATCATTGCGTTTGCCTTGATTATAGCGATAGTTGTAATTATTAGCAAACAAAAATAAAAACACATCTGTAATTTGACCGTTGTAGATGTGTTTTTAACCATTTATAATAGGCAAACCACTTTGTGGTTTCTTCATTTCCTATTTCTATTATATACACATTATTTAATTTTGTCAAATAAAAAAATTAAATAATACTTTGAAAAAATTCATGTTAAAATACGATTAAATAACATATTGAATAAAAATAAAACATCTGATAAAATATATAAAAATAAACAAGGAAAGGAGAGCATAATATATTTAAAATTCTAAATATATCATGCAATAAAAAATGATTTCACAATTAATAGTTTTAACAATACTAATATTAATAAATGCATATTTTGCAGCAAGCGAAATAGCCTTTATCTCATTAAACGATGCAAAGATAGAAAAACAAGCAAAAGAAGGAAACAAAAAGGCAAAGCAAATAGAAAAAATGCTAAAAACACCAAGTAGATTCTTAGCAACTATACAAATAGGAATAACATTAGCAGGATTTTTATCAAGTGCATTTGCATCTGAAACATTTGCAGACAAAATAGCACCATATTTATATAATATGATTCCAGCAATAAGTTTAGGAGTTTGGAAAAGCATATCAATAATTTTCATAACAATAATACTATCATTCTTTACACTAGTATTTGGAGAATTAGTACCAAAAAGAATAGCAATGAAACATTATGAAAAGATATCATTTGCAACAATAGGAGTAATAAGAACAATATCAATAATAACAGCACCATTTGTAAAATTATTAACATCTGTAACAAATGGAATTTCAAAAATATTTGGAGTAGGAGAAAATGAAGAAGAAACTGTTACAGAAGAAGAAATAAAAATGATGGTAGACCAAGGTGAAGAAAGTGGAACAATAAAAGAAGATGAAAAAGAGCTTATAAACAATGTATTTGAATTTAATGATATAACAGTATCAGAAATAATGAGACACAGAAAAGATATTTTTGCAGTAGATATAAATATAAGCACAGATGAACTTTTAGAAGAACTTTCAAAAGAAGAATATAGATATAGTAGAATTCCAGTATATGATGAAACAATTGACGAAATAAAAGGTGTTTTATATGTAAAAGATATATTAAAAAATATAAACAAGAAAACTTTTAAAGTGAAAAATGTTATAAAAGATGCATATTTTATATCTCAAAACAGGCTAATAAATGAAGTTTTTAAAGAACTACAAAAAAATAAAAAGCAATTAGCAATAATCTTAGACGAATATGGTGGAACAGCTGGAATTGTTACAATGGAAGATATTTTGGAAGAATTAGTTGGAGATATATATGACGAGTATGACAAAGAAGAAAGTGAATATGAAAAAATAGATGAAAACACATATATTTTATCTGGAAGTATGCCGATATTTGATGTAAATAAATTATTAGAAGCAGATATACCAGAAGGAGAATTTGATACAATTTCAGGATTTCTTCAAGATAAATTAGGAAGAATACCAGATGACAAAGAAAATCCAGTTATCGAAACAAAAAAAGTAACATATAAAATAGAAAAATCAGAAGATAAAAGAATAATAAAGATAAAAGCTTGTAAAAATAATATAGAAGAAATAGAACAAAGTTTATAGGTAACTCTTGCTAAAAAACCTAAATATATAAAAGAGGAAAACGAGTATGAAAAAGAAACATATAGTTGGAATAATAATTATATCAATAATAATAATCGCAACAGTTGGAGTTTTTATAGCAAAAAAAGTAATTGAAGACGGAAAAAAATATGAAATAGAGAAAGTTGATAACTATGAGTATTTTACCTTAAAGGTAGATAATAAATATGGAGTAATAAATAAAGAAGGAAAACAAATAATAAATACAGAATATACAAATGTAATTATTCCAAATCCACAAAAACCAGTATTCATATGTTATACAAGTGATAGCACAAAAGTATTAAATCAAAATGGTGAAGAAATATTTACAGAATTTAAATCAATAGAGCCAATAAAATTAAAAAATATCGCAAGTAGCTTAATGTATGAAAAAAGTATCTTAACATATAAAGAAAATGAAAAATTTGGACTAATAAACTTAGAAGGAAAAAAATTAACAAAAGCTATTTATGATAAAATAGAAGGATTGCCATATAAAGAAGGAGAATTATTAGTTCAAAAAGAAGGAAAATATGGAGTTATAAACTTAAAAGGAAATCAGCTTATAAAACCACAATATGACCAAATAAATGTTGATGGATATTCAAATGATGAAAATGGATATAAAAATGCAGGATATATTGTTGGAAATAAAACAGAAGAGGGATATAGATACGGATATATAGATATTAATGGAAAAATGTTATTAGAAACAGAATATAACGAAATACAAAGAATAACAGATGTAAAAGAAAATGATATTTATTTAATTGCAGCAAAAAATGGTCAATATGGATTATTTAAAAATAAAGAACAAGTAATAGGAAATGAGTATCAATCAATAACATATAATCTAACAGATGAAACATTAATATTACAAAAAACTAAAAAATTCGGAGTTGCAAATTTAGATGGTAAAATTATAATACCAGTAGAATATAAACAAATTGACAATACAGGAATATATATATATGCAACTAATGAAGATGGAACAGAAAAAGTATATACAAAAGAAGGAACAGAAGTACAAGCTGACAGTAATATAGCAATATTAGAAACATCAAATGAGAACTACAAAATAAAAATAGATAATACAAATGGAACAGTATATAGTATAATTGATAAAAATGATAATACAATAACAAAACAAAATTATTCATATATTGAATATTTATCAGATGATAGTTTTATAGTTTCATTAGATGGAAAACTAGGAGTTATAAATAGTAATAATGAAATGAAAATAGATATAAAATATGACTCAATAGAAAAATTACAAAATACAGATTTTGTAACAACAACATTAGCTAAAGACAAAACAACACAAATATATGACAAAAATATAAATAAATTATGCGATTTACCAAATGCTAATATAGTGATAGAAAAAGAATATATAAAAATATATAATGATGAAGTAACAAAATATTTTAGTTTATCAGGAAAAGAAATTTCAAATAAAGAGGCTTTAAAAGGAAATAAAATATTTGCAGCTGCAAATAATGGAAAATGGGGATTTGTAGATTCAAATGGAAATATAATATTAGATTACCAATATGAAAAAGCAACAGATGTAAATGAATACGGATTTGCAGGAATAAAATTAGATGGGAAATGGGGAGTTGTTAATTCAGAAGGAAAAGTAGTCATAGAGCCACAATATATAATAAATACACAATTAGAGCCAAGTTTTATTGGAGAATATTATAAAGTAGAATTTGGATTTGGAGAATTTTATTATACTAAATAATTTATAAAAAGAAAAAGTTATTCTAAATACTATAAAATGTATTCAGTAGAATAGAAAATTTGAAAAAGGGATTATCTAGACTATTGGATATATTTTGGAATATAAGGAATGACTTTTTCTTTTAATTTTGAATATAATTAAGTATTTATGTGTATATTTAAGATAATAGTCTATATTTAGAGGAGGTTAGAAAACTTGAAGTTAGGATTAGCCTTATCTGGTGGAGGAATAAGAGGAATAGCTCATGCAGGAGTATTAAAAGCCTTGGAGGAAAATAATATAAAAATAGATGCAATAGGAGGAACAAGTTCAGGTTCTCTTATTGCTACTTTGTATGCTTTAGGGTATTCACCATACTATATTTATATCTTATTTAAAAGATATGCAAGTGAAATAACACAAATAAATGCAGGTGCAATATTATCAGGACTAGGAAATTTTATGAAAAACAAAAAAATACCATTATTAGGGTTGAAAACAGGAAATAGCATAGAGAAAGCATTTGATGAATTAGCAAGTAGAAAGGGAATAAAAAATGTTGGAGAGATAACAAAAATGCCAATAGTAATTCCAACAGTTGATATAGGAGAATCCAAGGAATATATTTTCACAAATAATATACCAAAATCAAAAAAGAAAGATAAATATATTACAGATATTTCAATAGGAAAAGCAGTAAGAGCAAGTAGTAGTTTTCCAGCAGTATTTTGTCCATGTGAATATGAAAGTCATAAGTTTTTAGATGGAGGAGCACTAGATAATGTACCAGTTGTAGAAGTAAGAAAACAAGGTGTTGACAAAGTAATAGCAGTAAATTTTAAAGCAGATGACATTGATGAGAGTAGTAATATGATGGATGTCGCAATGAGGACTATTGATATAATGGGAAATAAAATATCAGAAGAAAGCTTAAAAAACAGTGATTATATCTTAACAGTGAGAACGGATAAAACAGGATTACTTGATACAAATAAATTAGATAGTTGTTTTGAATATGGATATAAAACTGTTATTGATAATATAAAAGATATAAATAGTATATTGAAGTAATAAAAATTGTAACTAAATAAAATTTTATTAATATAATGATAATAAAATTATAGAACATTTTAGATAGAAATCTAATAATATTGAAAATAGCATAATTTAGAAAAGTACTAATTTTAATTTTTAGGAGAGGAGATACAAATAGATGGAAATCAGATATTTTGACAATGCAGCTACAACAAAAGTAAAAGAAGAAGTATTAAAAGAAATGTTTCCATATTTTTCAGTAGAATACGGAAATCCATCGTCAATGTATTCAATAGGAAGAAGTTCAAGAAGAGCAATAGAAACAGCAAGAAAAAGAGTAGCAGAGTTAATTAATTGTAAACCAAAAGAAATATATTTTACAAGCTGTGGTTCAGAAAGTGATAATATGGCATTAAAAGGTATAGCATATGCAAACAAAGAAAAAGGAAATCATATAATAACTTCAAAGATAGAGCATCCTGCTATATTAAACTCATGTAAAACATTAGAAAAACAAGGATATAGAATAACATACTTGAATGTAGATGAGGAAGGAAATATAGATATAAGTGAATTAGAAAATTCAATAAATAAAGACACGATATTAATAAGTATTATGTTTGCAAACAATGAAATTGGAACAATAGAGCCAATAGAACAGATTTCTAAAATAGCTAAAAAGCATAGTATAATATTTCATACAGATGCAGTTCAAGCATGTGGAAATATAAAGATAGATGTAAAAGAGATGGGAATAGATATGCTATCATTATCTGGACATAAAATAAATGCTCCAAAAGGAGTTGGGGCTTTATATGTAAGAGAAGGAATAGAATTTGATAGATTTTTAGATGGTGGATATCAAGAAAAAAATAAAAGAGCAGGAACAGAAAATGTTGCAGAAATAGTGGGATTAGGAAAAGCTTGTGAAATTTCTAAGAATAATTTAGAGTCACATATAAATAAATTAAAGGAATTAAGAGATTTTTATATAGACCAAGTTGAAAGAAGAATAGATAATATAAAATTAAATGGTCCAAGAGGTAACAGATTACCAGGAAATGCTAATATTTCATTTAAGGGAGTAAATGGAAGTGAATTACTATTAAAATTAGATGAAAAAGGAATTTGTGCTTCAGCAGGAAGTGCATGTTCAACAGGTTCAAGTAGTCCATCATATGTGCTTACATCAATAGGACTTGATAGCAAAATGGCTGAGGGAACATTAAGAGTTTCATTTGGTGAGGAGAATAGTAAAGAAGATGTAAAATATTTAGTAGAGAATTTGGAGAACATTGTTACAGAATTACGAAGAAGTAAAGATTATTAAAAATTTTGTTGTAATGAGTAAGTACTAATGTTATAATTTATTCAGAGTATTTTTAGTTTTAAATATTAAATTATATAATAGCAAATTTAAAAGTTTATTGTATATATATATTTATATAGTATAAAAGTATAAATAAATGTTAAAAAGTATTTTTAATTAAGTAAAAAAGGAAGAAAAGATGGAAAAAGAAAATAGAAAATACATAGCAATAATATCATTATTAAGAAATTTTATAAGAGTTTTCTTTAACTTATTTTTTAATATATATATATATTAAAAATGGTGAACAATGATTTAAGTTTTATAATAAAGTATACATTATTTGGAGTATTAGTAGAATTCATAATTTGTTATATAATATTAAAATTTATTAACTCAAAGAATGCTAAAATTATTTATAAATCAAGTTTTTTTCTACTAATATTAAATATATTAGCATTGATAAATTGAAAATAATAAATAATAAAAAGATAAAAAAAGAATTTTACCCATATTTAGCAACTATAATATTTATATCTTCATTATTAGTAGTATACAATTCGAGCTTTATAACATTATTAATATATTATATTTTAATGAATTCTATAGGAACAATAATAGAATAAGAATCATGCAGTATAGTATATGAAGCAATAAGAACAAAAGATTTAATAGAATATAAGAAAGAACATATATTGTCATATAATATGTATATGACAATAGGACAAATAATTAGTTATAGTTTAATATATATATATTATATAATTATTTTTATGATGTAAATATATTATCAATATCAGTTTCAGTATTAATGTTTTTCTTAATAATATCATCAATTTATTTAAGAAAAACAGAAAGATACTTAAAAAAATAATTAAATGAAGAAAATGACCTAAAGTAGAACCTGAAAAATCAGAAAAATCTAGAGTAATGAGAGTTGGATTTTCTTCTTTTTTTGGAGGTTTATTTTAGGACAGTTTCTTTATAGTTGATAAAATAAAATTTATCTAAAATAACTTTTTACTTTTTATATTAGAAATATATATATTATTATTATAAATTATACTAGAAAAGATATTATTTCTAACTTAAATGGTTATCATTTTTTCTAAAATAGCATAACAACATTTAATCCCATCAACAGCAGCAGACATAATTCCACCAGCATAACCAGCACCTTCTCCACAAGGATAAATTCCATCGATATTAGAAACAAGCTTATCATTTCTAAGAATTTTTACTGGAGAAGAACTACGAGTTTCAACACCTGTTAAAATAGCATCAGGATTAGCAAATCCATTAAGCTTAGTATCAAAATATTTAATACCTTCTAATAAAGTTTGGGAAATGAATTCAGGTAAAATTTCATTTAGATTAGAGAAAGTAACTCCAGGCAAATATGAAGGGTTGATAGTACCAATAAAGCTTGAAGGTCTATTTAACTCAAAATCTTCAAACCTTTGAATTGGAGCAAAGTAATTTGAACCACCTAAAGTAAAAGCCTTTTCTTCAAGATTTTTCTGAAAATCAATACCAGCAAGAGGAGTATTGTTAGAAAAATCATCAGGAGTAACATTTACCAAAACAGCAGAATTTGCATTTATACCATTTCTTAAATAATTACTCATACCATTTGTAACAATAGTTTTTTCATCACTAGAAGAGGCCATAACAGAACCACCAGGACACATACAAAAAGTATAGCAAGAACGACCAGATGGTGAATGATATGCTAATTTATATTCAGCAGGAGGTAATTTCAATTTTGTAATTTTCCCATATTGTGCTTTATTAATTTCGCTTTGTAAATGTTCAATTCTTACACCTACTGAAAAATTTTTAGGCTCTAAAAATAATCCTTTTTCAAAGATTTTATAAAAAGTATCTCTACTACTATGGCCAATAGCTAAAATAACATTAGAAGTTTCAATTTCAAAAATTTTAGAAGTATTTACATCTTGTAATAGTACAGAATTTATCTTATTACTTGAAATATTAAAATCTATTGCTTTTGTAGAAAAATAAAATTTTCCACCTTTAGAAATGATATAATTTCTGATATTTGCAATAATATTAATTAAATTATCAGTCCCAATATGAGGTTTTGAAAGATATAAAATTTCTTCTGGTGCACCAAATCTTACAAATTCAGTTAAAACTTTTTTACATAAAGAATTATTTATACCAGTTGTCAATTTTCCATCAGAAAAAGTACCAGCACCACCTTCTCCAAATTGAACATTAGACAAAGGATTTAATTTATTACCACTTAAAAAATTATCAATATCTTTTTTTCTATCATCAACCATTTTTCCTTGTTCAATTATAATGGGTTTAACACCATTTTCTACAAAACTTAAAGCAGAAAACAAACCAGCAGGACCTGCTCCAATTATTACTGGTGATTGGTTAAAATTAGTATTAATGCTATCAGTTAATTTTAAAGTAATAGTTTTATCAAGAGCATTTATTTTTTCAAGTTTTTTATATTTATTCTCATCTTTTACTTTAATGTTAAAACAATAATTAAAATGAACATCATTTTTCTTTCTTGCGTCAATAGATTTTTTTGATATTATAAAATCAATAACATCATTTTTATTTATTTTAAATTTGTTGCATACAAAATCTAAAAGTTGATTATTAGTGAAATTATCATATATCTTAACATTATTAATTCTTAGCATATTTTTCTCCTTGTATAATATTTTAAATTTATAAAGTAATATTAAAAATTGTATTAGATTATTTTATTTTATTTATATAATTATTTATTAGTATTTTTATTGTATACTGAAACTATATAAGATTTTTATATATAGTAATTAAATGTAACCTTAAAACACCTTTAATAATTTCAAATATATCGCTTAAATAATATTCTTATTAATACATAAAGTATAACATAAAATGTAGCAAAAAGCTATTCTAAAATGAAAGCTTTGTGATATAATGCATATAAAAGGTTAAGAATTGCAATTTAATAATAAAGTGTTAATTTTATATTTAGATTATCATAATCAACAAAAAATAATGATAAAAAAGAAGGGTTAATAAAATGGAAGAAAATTGGAAATCAAGAACGGAGTTATTGATAGGCAAAGAAAACATAGAAAAATTAAATAAATCAAAAATAGCTATATATGGAATAGGCGGAGTTGGTTCATTTGTAGTTGAGGGATTAGCAAGAGCAGGAATAGGAGAATTTATATTAATAGACAACGATATTATTTCAATTAGCAATATAAACAGACAAATACATGCGAATATAAATACAATAGGAAAAAGAAAAATTGATATAATGAAGGAACGAATAGAAGAAATTAATCCAAATGCAAAAGTTGAAATATATATGGCACAAGATATAGAAGATGGAGAGGAAAATTTAATCAATAAAGAAATAACATATGTAGTAGATGCAGTAGATACAGTGACAACAAAGCTAAAACTAATAGAAAAAGCAAAACAGGAAAAAGTTCCAATCATATCATCTATGGGAACAGGAAATAAGCTAGACCCAACTAGATTTGAAATATCAGATATTAGTAAAACATCAGTATGTCCACTTGCCAAAGTGATGAGAAAAGAATTGAAAAAAAGAAACATACATAATGTGAAAGTTTTATATTCAAAAGAAGAACCAATAAAAATAAAAGAAGAAGGAATTGAAACTGAAAACAGAAGAAAGCAAACTCCAGGGAGTATATCATTTGTACCATCAGTTGCAGGTATGATTATAGCTGGGGAAGTTATAAAAGATATTATAAGAAATTGAAAATATAAAAATATTAAAAAATGTAAAAAATATATTGACAAAAAGAACAATAAATATTACAATCAAACAAAAGTTTGCGAAAAGAATGGAGTGAAGTTTATGAAAACAAATTTATCAAGTTTAATGAATGTAGTTGCGGAAGAAGAAAGAAAATTTTCAGAATATGGGTGTAATGTGAATGAATATGCATATAACACATCAATTCAAGAATTAGATGGAAAAGTTAATGTAATAGAGAACTATACAGAAGATTTCAAAAAAGTATTTGAAGAATATAAAAATACACAAACAAAGATTACAAAAATAAAATCAATTATATATGAAAAGAATAACACATTTAAGTTACCAGATGGAAGAACTATTCAAGAAGCTATAGTTGATAATACAAACTTAAGAAAAATGAAGTCTTTATATAGTTCATTATTAAACAAAAGAAATTCTAAGAGAAGAGTTACAGAAGTAAATAATTCATATTTTGAGTGTAAAACATTGAACTATGATATAGAGAAAATCAAGAATGAAAATGAATTAATAGAAAATAAGATTCAAGAAACTGATTTTGAAATATCAAAATTAAACTCAATAGAATTTGAAGTTAATATTTAATAAAATATTGGGTGCTTATAAAGTTATTCAATAAGTCAAATGAAAAAAGATTTTAACAGCCCAAGTGCTACCCTTTGTGCAGAATTTGCATACTTGCAAATGAGCCTATAATTATAAATGTTTATTGAAAATGAAATAAGAAAGAATTTAAATGCCAGTTAAAGGTATTATCTAATTACAATTTATATGTTTTTTTATTTTATAATTTAAGTTTTTCATTTATTTTTGGTTATCAAATTAAAATAAAAGATTAAGCCATTATAGTAAAGGGTAGCAAATTTATTATTGAATAAAAGAGGAGTGTGATAATAATGGAATCTCAAAAAACATATGAGATTTATACTGATGCGAGTTATGATAATGTAACTAAATTGGGGACTTATGCTATTGTTATCATGCAAGAAAATGAAATAGTAAAAATCATTGCAAAAAAATGTAATGTTCAATTAGAAAATTCAACAGAATGTGAAGTATTTGCTATTTTTCAAGCCATAAATCTTATACAAGGAAGTTTATTAAAGAAAAACATAACTCAAAAATTTTGGTTAAGAACAGATTGTGTTGTTGCAAGAGATTTTTTTATTGAAGATAAAAACAAAATAAAAGTTTTTGAAAACAATTTAACGTTATTAAATACAATTAAACAAACTTATGTAAGAATAAAAAAGGCATTAGCCAAAAAAGACTGTAGCTTTAGGATTAAGTGGATACCAAGAGAGATTAACAAAGTAGCGCATAAACATTCATATTCAGCATTTCAAAAACTTAAAGTACAAAATAATAAAAATGATATTATTTTAATAGATAAGAATTCATTTTTAGAATTATTACAAATATTAAATTCAAATTATTATAAAGTTATTTTATATTTATTTCAAAATTCAAATGAAGAAAAATTAATATTAAAAACTCAAAGTCAAATAGCCCAAATTTTAGAGATATCTACACATAATATAAATAAGATTTTTAAACAACTTATAAAATTAAATATATTAGGGAAAATAAAAAATGGAAAATATATTTTGTTAATATAAAATACAAATTTATTTTAAAATAAAGTTATAAATCCGATAGAGTTTATTATGGAGATGATGTAAATGGGAACAAATTTAAAAGAGTTAGAGAAAATCAAAGATAAAGGATAAGCTGCATTAAAAGAGAACTTGAGTCCAGCAGAATTAGTGCAGTTTTTACAAATGTTATGTGTAGGAACGGGAGATTATACTAAAGAAAAATATGAAAATGACGAAGATATTACTATAGAAGATTTTCAAAAATATTTAGCTGAAAATAATTAATAAATACCTATATGATTAGGAAAGTTATAAAAGATATTATAAGAAATTGAAAATATAAAAATATTAAACTATAAAAGTTAAAGTTCTAACTACAACTTAATAAGAATACAATTAAACAAAAGTATTCTCATAAAGGAGTTAGAACAATGATAGGTATATCAATCGAAGAAAGAGCTATAAAGCTTGCACATTATATAATAGAATCAAAAGATACAGTAAGAGGGGCTGCTAAAAAATTTGGAATAAGCAAAAGTACAGTACATAAAGATGTATCTGAAAGACTAAGAAAAATAAATCCAGGATTAGCCAAAGAAGTCAGAAAGATACTTGACGAAAATAAAGCAGAAAGACATATAAGAGGAGGAATGGCAACAAAATTAAAATATAGCCATCAAAAATAAAATACATTTAAAATTTGTAGAAATACAGTTTTAGATGTATTTTTTATTTGAAAAATATATTGACAATATATTTAGCACGTGCTAAAATAATAGCGAAAGGAGTGAAAAGCATGAATATAATAAAAGAGATTAGAGAAAAACAAAATGAACTTATACTTATGATTAATTCTACATTTGATGAATTAGTAAAAAGAGTAGAAAAAATGGAAATGGAAGAAAAAGAATTTGAAAGTGAATATGAGACGATTTATCCAATAACCAATACGACAGGTTTTAAAGGAAAAAAACCTATTGCTATTATTTATAGAGGAAAACGTCAGCTGACTCCTACATGGAAAGTTGTAGTAGATACTATCTTGAAAGAAGTTATAAAAAATCCAATAATGAAAATGAGGATTATGGCATTAAGAGATAAATTATTAGGCAGGGTACGTAAGAGACTATCTAAAACATCTAATGATATGAGAAGCCCATTAAAAATAGATGATAATTTATTTATAGAAACACATTATGATACTGAAACATTAATTAAACTTTTATTAGAGATATTAGAAGAAATTTCATATGACTATAATGAGATTCAAGTTGTTATAAAAAATAAAAAATAAAAAGATAATTTTAATATTCATTTTTTCTAAATAATATAAATTGCCTAGAAAATATGTGAGAAGTTAGTTCATAAAGGAGTAGATAGTAACTATCAAGGACAAGAAATTGCTAAAAGATTAGAAAAATGTATTGTCGAAAAATCAAAAGAAACTAATAAAAATATTATTGCAGAGTGTTCTTATGCAAAAAAAGATATTAGAAAGTAAATAATATTGAAATAGAAAATAGTAAGTTGTTGCTGAGATTGAATTTTGAAATTTGAACAAAAAGCATAACTATTTTGATGGAGATATAAAATATGCTCATCTTTTATTATGTTGATTAAACATTGGATAATATAGAGTGCTATACATAGAAGAATTCATAAAGTAAAACAGCTAGAAAAGTCAAAACAAACATTAACAGATAAAAATTTGGAGAAGTTAAGAGATTCTTGTTCAAATATAACAGATTGGGAATATCAGAAATTGAAATAGTTTATCAGAAATTCAAGAAAACAAGTGAATATAAATAAAGTGCATCAGGGATAGTTTATGTATACTCCTGATTTGACAAAATTTACATAATATAGTATACTATAATAGTAATTTTTATTTATTTACACAGGGAGGAGTTAACATGGATAATTATTTAGACATGATTGATGACTATTTAAAAACAAAGAATGATTTGATATGTTTTAATTCTTATAGTAATGATGTAAGATTATTTAAAAATCATATTATAAAGTTTTTCAATAGCCGTGAACGGTTAGAAAAATGTATTGTAGGTTTACAAATTATGAGTAATACATCAATAAATGTTCCAACAGTATGTTATGTATATCTAGAGCAAAATATATTAGTCGAAAATTATATTCCTGGAATTTCATTAAATGAGTATATGATGCAGTTGACCCCAAAAAGATTATATGATATTGGTCGTTTAATGGGAGAATTTCATGATATCAATACTAGCAGTCAAGATAATGAACAATCCTGGATTGTAACTATTTTGTCAGATATGCTTAACATCAGAAAAATTCTTGCACCATATGAAGATGATTTTATTGAAAGTATGTTTTTAGTAGAAGAAAAATGTAAAGAGCTTTTTAATAATTTACATTTTACATATGTTCATGGAGATTTTAGACCTGCAAACATTATTTATAATCAAGTAGATGAAAAATATTATCTAATTGATTTTGAAAATTTTATGATTGGTGATCCAACCTTAGATGTATATAAAATGCTTAGCATTCTGAAAAACGGGGATAGATATACATTCGAAGATGTTAAAGCATTTTTAAATGGTTATTTGAGCATTAAAGAGTTTCCAGAAAAATTGATTGATAAGTGGATTTTTTACGATATTTATTATTCATTACGAAGTGTTAGAAGAGCAATAAATGATAACAATTTCAGAAGATCAGATGATCAATATATAATTAATGCTGATATGAGTGCTCAACGAAAAAATGCAAGAACGCTTATAATGACCAATTGGTTGGAAAAATATTTTAATAGTTTACATTAGTGTGATAGTGGACAACGAATGAATTTCATTGTCCACTATAAAAATATAAATGAAAGAGGTTAGTATGGAATTGGATAATCACAAAATTTTATATAGTATCAATCAAAATAATAATATGGGAATAATAGTAAATAATGGATTAAAAAATCAAACGGTAAGAGAATTATGTACACATTCACAAAATAAAAATTATGCTGAAATAAAAAAAATACAGATGGAATTTTCTAGATTTATTGGATACTGTATCCTATTTAGAAATACTGAAAATATTGATCAATATATGTTATTACAAGACAAAGGTGCTCAGATTAATTTTATAAAAAGGCAAATTGCGAAAAAACTTGAAATCCCAGAACAAGAGATAGCAAAACGAAAAGAAGAAATAATTCAATTTGCATTTGATAATTTCAAAAAAAATGGATATGTATTTCATGCTGCCAATAGTTTATCTGTTAAAAATAAAATAGCAAATGGATTAAAAGATAATGATGTTGATTTTGAGCAACAACAAGAATTGTTAAAAATAGAAGCATTGTATAGGAAATATAATCCTCATAGTGAATATAGTCCTTTAGGACATGGAGCTACGGATATAAAAGATAATAAAACAGGATGGTTTTTTGATGGTTTGCCAATTCATTCTACAGGATATGCTAATTCACCTCAATGGTTTAATTATCTGTGTGGAAAAAGTTATGTATATTTTACAGATATTCCAGAAGAAGAAAGAAATGGATATGCAATTAGAGATTATAAAAAGTCATTAAAAGCTGTTCTTTGGCTTGTAAAAAATAAAAATATGAATTTAGAAGATAAAAAAGAGGTACTAATGTTTTTTAAAAAAAATTGGGATAAATATCAGGATACAACGCCTTGCTTAATATTTGTTCCAGTAAGTGAAGTAGGAATTAATGAAGATATTTCAATTCAGCAATATCTAAGCGATGATGGAAGTAATGAATTATTTAATGATATTATTACAGGTACTGTAAATCCAATAAAGAATTGTTGTTGTAAAAAAATAGTTTTACCAGAAAAATTATCTTTTGTTGACTTATCACCTATACTACCACGATTTAAAAAAGAATCTAATGATATTCCGAAAAATAATAAGTTAAGAGTAGTAGAAAATTTTGAAAGATAAAAATTTGAAATTTTTATTAAAAATACTGTATAATGATATTGGAGGAAATGTAAATATGGAAACAAATCAATATAAGAATATTAAATTAACTCGGAAAAATAGAAGTAGCAAATTGTGTAACACATTCAGGTAAATTTCATGTGGATGATGTTATATCTACGATTTTTCTTAGTAAACTTAAAAAAAATGTTATATTATTAAGAATTTCAACTATAGATAATAATCTGAGTTTAGAAAATAAATTGATTTATGATATTGGGTTGCGGAGAATTTGATCATCATCAAAAGAGTAGAAATGGTCAAAGAGATAATGGAATTTATTATTCATCAATAGGATTGTTATGGAAAAAATTTGGGAGAGAATATTTAAAAAAATTGGAAGTCAAAAGTATAGATAAAACTTTTGACTATATTGACAAAGAATTAATTCAATATATTGATGCAACAGATAATATGCAGACAGAGTATTTGGAAAACAAAATATCACCAGATTTTGTAAAATTGTGTAATCCTGAATGGAATGAAAATATATCAGAAGACGAAGCGTTTATAAATGCATTAAAATTAGCAGATGGATTTTGGAAAGTGTATATTAAACATGCCATTGCTGAAGTTGAAGCTATAGAAATAATTTTAGAAAAAATAGAAAAATGTAAGAAGAGTTATTTAATATTTGAAACGGAAATGCCATATAGGAAAACCATGAAATATAACAAAAATGAAAATGTTAAATATATTATATTTAAGTCGAGAAGAGAAGGATATGATATTAGAACTTTAATAGATTGTTGTAAATTTAAAAATGAAATTACACAGGCTACTGACATAAATATTTCTCGTAAATTAACTAAAATAGATGATTTAATATATGTTGATGTTCATGGAAAGTTGTGTTGTACGAAAACATTAGAGAGTGCTATTAAATTAGTAAAATATAATGAGGGAGAATATTAAAAATGAATTCTAGTAATATAAATACCACAATTAATTATGAACAAAATCATTTTTTTAAAATATTAGAAGCAATTTCGAATAGTGATATTTATAAAAAATATACTCCTGAACTCGGAAAACAGCATAAACTAGACCATATCCAAAAAGTTTTATTATTTTCACAAATTATTGCCCAAAATGAAAATATAGATGAAAATCAAACAAAAATATTATTGGTTTCTGTAGCTTTTCATGATTGTGGTAGAATAAAAGATAGAGATAATGGAGTACATGGATTAGAAAGTGCAAAAATTGCTGGAGAATATTTTAGACAAAATATTAAAAATCCGTATGGAATTGTGAATAATGAAATAGGGATGATTCAATCAACTATTGAATATCATGTTGTGGAAGAGCATATTCCTGGACAAATAAATGAAATAATATTAAAAGAAATATGCAATAAGTATGATGTTAGTGTAGGTGAATATGAAAAAGTAAAACAAATTTCAGCCATATTAAAAGATGCTGACGCACTAGATAGAACTAGATTTGTTTCTGGGAGTGATTTGAATTCCAACTTTTTAAGAACTTCAACTGCTAAAAAGATAGAGATGATTGAATTTGCTAAAAAAATTAATAATGAGTTTGCAAGACAGGTAATTAACACAAATTACCCTGGCTTTCAAAATATATCAGCTAATAAAGTAAAATTATTGCATTGTATAAGGCAAAAAATAAAAAAAGAAAATAAAATTGATATTAATAGAGAAAGGGATATTCCATTAAATACAATTATATCAATTTTTAGCGAAGATAATGTTTATGAAATAGAAGATTTTGAAAGGTAACCTAAGCGACAACTTACAAGTTATATAAAAGAATAGAGAGTAGTTAAATAAGAAAGTTATTTAATTACTTTTATTTTTGAATTAGAAAAAAATTAAAAAAATTAAAAAAATCTTCATACATAGCATAAATAAAAACGTAGCAATAAAAATTTTTAAATAATGTTACTTTTACTTTATCATACAAAAAATAACAAAATCCATCACCAAAATACAAAAAAATCATAAAATATAATAGCTAACTTTATGAGGTGATAAAATGGAAAAAATAAAAAAGGGAGATATAGTAGTAAGAAAATCATATAACAAAGACATTTTTTTCAATGTAAAAAGAATATATAAAATAAATAACGAAAAAATGGCAATATTAACAGGAATAACAAAAAGAGTAGAAGCAGATAGCAACATAGAAGATTTAGAAATTGTAGAAAGAAAATTACTTAATAAAAGATTAAATCAAATTCAAAATAAAATTGATAATAAAATGAAGGAAACAATAGAAAAATACAAAAACAAAAAAATAAAAGTTAGAAATTATGATAAGATTAGAGAAGAAATTATAACAGGAAAAATTTTACATTTAGATGGTGATAAAAAATATAGTCAGAAAGCATATATTCAATATAAAAAAATGGGATTAAACGCAGTGGTAAAAAATATACCAGAGTATAAACAGCCTACTCTAGTTTACAAGTTATTAAAAGTATATACTCCTGATATATTAGTTATAACAGGTCATGACGGAATAATAAAAAAAGCAAAAGATTACAATAATATATATAATTACAGAAACTCAAGATATTTTATAGAAACAGTAAAAGAAGCAAGAAGATATGACGAAGCAAATGGAAATAAATTAGTGATATTTGCAGGAGCTTGTCAAAGTTATTATGAAGCACTTATACTAGCAGGAGCTAATTTTGCATCTTCACCAGCAAGAATATTAATTGATTTTATAGATCCAATAATAGTTGCAGAAAAAGTAGCATATACAGAGAGATATAAATATATTACGATTGAAGATATAGAAAGAGAATTAAGAGATGGAAGAAGAGGAATTGATGGAGTAGGAGCAAATGGTAAAATGTATATAAAAAAACAAATGTAATAATATTGTAACGAAAATGTAATATAAATAAAATAAATACTGAAAAAGAGGAAGAAAACCCTATGAAATAGCTACTTACACACAAACTGACCAAAAGATACATTTTTTGACAATGTATAGCTAAAGTGCTATAATCTACCTAGTCTAAAGGGAGTAGGTGATGAAATGATTTGTAGAAATGATATAGCAAATCTAAAAACTGACATCTTAGAAAAGGTAGGACAAAAAATAATAGTAAAAGGTTCGCTAGGAAGAAGCAAAGCCTTTGAAAAAGAAGCCACAATAGAAAAAGCATATCCAAATATTTTTGTAGTAAAATATGAGGAAAATAATAGAAATGTAACATATAGTTATACAGATGTTTTAACAAGAACAGTAGAAGTTGAAGTATTTGATGGTAATTCATATAGTCCATTAGTTCCACCACCTGTTGAAACAAAGAAAAAAATTAATTTGTAAATAAGTTAATATAAGTAATAAAAAAGCTATTCTATAATTCAAATATAGAGTAGTTTTTTGTTGCTTTTATTATTATATAGTAAAAATCATCTTTTATCTTAACTCTATATAAGATTTTTCGTATACAAGAAGTAAAACTTACCTTTTAAAAGAATCTCGATAGCTTTTCTTATTTTTTGTAATAATAAAAAGTTATTAACATATAAATAGTATAAAGAAAAAATTAAGGAGGTATAAAATGCTTGTAAATACAATAAAAGAAAACTTATGCGTTAATAAACTAGTAGCATCAAAAAAAGAAATAGTATTTGTAGAAGGAGATATGATAATACCAGATTCAAAACCAGATATACTAGATACAATTTGTACAAGTGGTGTAATTTGTTTATATAAAAAAGAAGTAATAGATGATAAGGTCAAACTAGATGGAAGTATAAATACATACATAATGTATTTAGCAGACGATGAAAAAGATAAAGTAAGAGGGTTAAATACAAGTTTAGATTTTTCGGAAAATATAAATATAACAAATTGTATTCAAGGAATGGATTGCAAGTTAGAAACAAAAATAAAGTCAATTGAAACTAAAATATTAAATGGCAGAAAAATAAGTATAAAAGCTACAATAGAAATAGATATAAAAATATATTCTAAAGAAGATATTGAAATAATAAACAATTTAGAAAATACAGATGAAATAAAAATATTAAAAGAACAATTAAAAGTAAATTCTCTAGTTGGAAATGGTCAAAATAAAATCTATGTAAAAGATAATATATCAATAGACACATCAGATAATTTAGCAGAATTATTAAGTGTTAATACACATATATGTGATAAAGATATAAAAATTAGTTACAATAAAATATTAGCAAAAGCAGAAGCAGAAATTAAGATGATATATCTAACAGAAGATAATAGGATAAATAAAATTACTAGTAAAATTCCAGTAGTAGGATTCATTGATATACCAAATGTATCAGAAGACAATTTATGCAATATAAATTATGAAATAAAAAATATAATTATAAAGCCAAATCAGGCAGAAGAACATTCAATATATGTAGAAATTGAAATAGAAGTAATAGCAACAGTATATGAAGAAAAAGAAATAAATCTAATTCAGGATTTATATAGTCCAGGTAGCAAACTAGAGTTTAATAGAAAACAAGTAAACACAATGACAGATAAAAGACAAATAAAAGAAAGTAAACAAATAAGAGAAAAAGTAAACATAGAAAACTTAAATGATAAAAATATAATAGATGTAAATGCAACACCTACAATTATACGAGAGAAAAAGGAAAATGATAAAATATCATATGAAGGAGAATTAGAGTTACAATTTTTATTAGTAGATAATGAGGCTAATGTAGAAACTAGAAACTTAAAAATACCATTTGAACATAAGATTGAAAACATAGGAAATAGCGAAAATATTAGTACAGATGTAGAGCTAGAAATAGCAAATCAGGACTTTATAGTACAAGATGGAGGAAATGTTACAAGTAATGTAGACTTATTAATAGAAACTAATATGTATAGAAATGCAAAATTAAATATAATGGACCAAATAGAAACAACAGGAGCGATAGAAGATGAAGATTATAGCCTAATAATTTATATAGTAAAAGAAGGAGATACCTTATGGAATATAGCTAAGAAATTTGGAAGTACAGTAGAAGATATTGTAAGAACAAATGGAATTGAAGATGAAAATAAAATATATCCAAATCAAAAATTATTTATTCCAAAATATAAAAGAAAAGGTATAAGTAGTGAAAATGCTCCTATGATTACATATGGATAAAATCTATTCTAGAGTAAAAATAAAAATACCAAATGGTATAAATAGAAAGAAAAAGAAAACAATAGTAATTGTTATAATATTATTAATTGCATTTAGTACAATAAAAATAACACTAGATGCAATTTCTCCAATATTTGATACCTTATGCGAAAATGAAGCCAAAAGTATTGCTACTAAAATATCAAATGAGCAAGCAACAGAAGTGATGAAAGAACATACATATGATGAACTATTTTCAATAGAGAAAGATAATAATGGAAATATAGCAATGATAAAATCAAATGTAATTCCTATAAATGAAATAATATCAGATATTGCAATAAAAATTCAAAATGGAATTAATAATCAAGGTAGGGAAAATATACAAATTGCATTACGGAAGTTTTACAGGAGTTAAATTATTAGCAGGAAGAGGTCCAGGTGTAAATATAGTGATTTCATCGATTGGAAATGTAGAAACTGATTTAAGAAGTGAATTTACATCTAAAGGTATAAATCAAACTTTACATAGAGTATATCTACAAGTGGATTGCGAAGTAAGTATATTGACACCTTTTAAAGATTTAGATAAAAAAATTTCAAATCAAGTTTTATTATTAGAAAATGTGATAGTTGGACAAATTCCGAATACTTATTATAATATACAAGGAACTAGTCAAGAACAAGCAATGGAATTCGTAGAGTAAAAAGGTCACTTTTATTGGTTGTATACAGAAAAATTTTATAAAAGAATTTTTTCTATACAATAAAAAACTCAGAAGTATTGAAACTTCTGAGTTTTTTATTGTATAGAAAAAATATATTATCTCTTAGAGAATTGTGGAGCTTTTCTAGCTTTTTTAAGACCGTATTTTTTTCTTTCTTTCATACGAGAATCTCTTGTTAAGAATCCATTTGATTTTAATGTTGGTCTATATTCTGAATTAGCTTCATTTAAAGCTCTAGCTATACCATGTCTGATAGCACCAGCTTGACCTGTGAATCCTCCACCTTTTACTGTGCAAATAACATCATATTTAGCAGTTGTATTAGTAACTGTAAGAGGTTGTCTAACAATCACTTTTAAAGTTTCTAAACCAAAGAATTCATCAATATTTTTACCATTTATAGTTATATTTCCATTACCTTCAACAAGTCTAACTCTTGCTACTGAAGATTTTCTTCTACCTGTACCATAAAAAACTACATTTTCTTTCTTAGCCATATTATTTTACCTCCCATACTTCTGGTTTTTGTGCTTGGTTTTCATGTTCATTACCTGCATAAACTCTTAATTTTTTAGCCATTTTTCTACCTAAAGAATTATGTGGTAACATTCCTTTTATAGCTAATGTCATAGCTTTTTCTGGATTTTTTTCAAGCATAACTTTTGCAGGAACTTCTTTCATTCCTCCAATATATCCTGAATGATGTCTGTAAATTTTTTGATTTAATTTGTTTCCTGTTAAAACTACATCTTTACAATTTAATATAATTACATGATCACCTGTATCAACATTAGGTGTGTATGTTGGTTTATGTTTTCCTCTTAATAATTTTGCAGCTTCTGTTGCAACTCTACCAAGTGGTTTATTAGCTGCATCAATTATATACCATTTTCTTTCGATTTCGCTACTTTTAGCACTATATGTTGTATTATTCATGGCAATAATACCCTCCTATTTCTTATTTTTATTTTATATATTTTATACTTATATATGAAACTTAAATATAAAACCACCGGGGAGAGATTTCACATTTAAATCATATTCTAACATTATTGCTAAATAATTTTATTACAAAAATAAGGATTTGTCAAGAAATTTTGCAAAAATTTATAAAAGTATAAATTGCAATAATAAGTGTCGCACTTTTTGTAATAAAATCACAAAATTATTT
>CATYUF010000017.1 GCA_958413095.1 uncultured Clostridium sp. | reverse complement strand
ATATTTTCCATTGCCTCTTCTTTCTTTGTTTGTTTGTAATTCAGGCATATTTGTTTCGTCTAAGAATACTGTTCCTGCTAATTCTCTTGCATCTGTAACTTCTAATTGTAATGATGGGCTAGAGTCTGTATCATCTTCATATGTTGCTTTATCTCCTGGTTTTGCATTTCCTGGATTTGAGTCTACATCAATTCCTGCATATACTTTTCCATCTTCTCCAAATGTTGAATATGAGTTTATTTCTACTACATTATCCAAATTTTCTCGAGCATTCATTATATTTATTATTGCTTCTCTATTTAGCTCAAATTGCACATATATTTCATGAGTTTTTTGTGCATCTATTTTAGCATTAGTATTTATAATTGCCTTAGAATATTCGTCGTTGTAATTAGATGTTTCAAAGTTTATATTTCCTGTAATATTACTTGTTTTTTCATCCATATTAGTTCCTATTGCAACTATTGAATATTTGCTATCATAATAATCTATTAAACTATTTATTTGTGATGTTAAATTTGTTGATTCATTTCTTATTGCAATTTTATATGTTATATATGCTTTTAATTCTTTGCTTTTATCTTTTTCATTTACATATTCGTAATCTGCTTTATAAATTGGTCTTGTATATTTCATTTCTCCATATTTATTTGCAAATTTTACACCAACATTAAATCCATCACCATATTCTCCTTGATTTATAAATCTTTGTGCATATTTATAAATATGTTCATAACCATTAATAGTTAGTTTTACATTATCTATATCTTTAATTAATGCTAAATCTGGTTGTTCTCTTCTATATAATCCTAAGTTTATATATTTTATTTCTTCTTGCCCATATTCAAAATGGTCTCTAATTATATATTGAGTTTCGTTTGTATTAGCTTTAATTGGGAATTGACCATTATTTATAAATGTTGATGTATGTTTTTCTGTGTCTTTTTCATATGATAAATCATGTTTTTTATTTCCATTTTCATCTAACGTATGTCCTGTGTTATCCCCATTTCCTACTATTGTACTAAATCCGTTATTAAATTCTTCTCTTTCCTTAGCATTTTCAGCTGATTTAGAGCCATTATCTTTATCTATGTGTGGTACTACATTTGTATATGTAATTCCATCATATTCAAATTCTATATAATAGTTTTCTAATTCTTCTATTAACACATCTTTAAATAAATATGCTCCATTTTCATCAGTATCTTGTGGTTCTTTAACTAGATTTCCAGACTTATCTTTTAATCTAACAGTTATTCCTGGTATTAAAATATCTTCACTGTCATAATCATTATCCTTGAACAAGTCATTTCTTAATGATTGTTTTCCGAATATTTTATCTTCCCATACATATCCTGAAAGTTTTACATATATTTGTTTATTTGGAATTATAAAGTCTGTAGTTTTATCTACTACTACTGTTTGCTCTACACCATCTTTTATAAATTCATAACCATAGTTTGGATTTTTTGTTTCATAAGCTGTATATGTACCTACTATTAAATTTTCAATTAAAATTTCACCTTTTTCATCAGTAATAAATTCTGTTGCTTCTTCTTTTGATACATATGATATTGTTCCATCTGAATTTTGTTTTACATATTTATCCATATTATTGTTTTTAATATTAAATCCTACACCTTTTAAAAGTACTTCATGGTTATCTTTGTTCACTTTTATAACTTTTAAATTTCCTAGTATACTAATATCATAATCAAAATCTACTTCTAAATCTTTTTCACCAACAAATGGTTCTCTTATTATTAAATTTTGAAAATTACTTCCGCTTAATGAGTCTAAAAACCACACTTTTACTGAGTTCACATTCACTTTAGATTTTGCTGATATTTTCGTTATTTTACTTACTCCTTGATCAGCTGGAAAAGATATATAAAAATCCTTTCCACTCATTAATTGATCTACTGTATACCAAACTTCATTTGTACCTTCAAAACTACTAAATAATACTTCATCTATTGCATTTCCATTTTGGTCAAGCACTTGTACTTCGTCCATAGTTCCTTGAAAACTCCAATTAAATGGACCTACTCTTATATATGATTTTCCATCTTTTTCAGTTGAAGTTGCTTTTATATTTTGCTTATTTGTATTATCTGTCATTTCCATATTTTCAAGACTTTGTGCATATTCACTTGCTTGTGTGTCTAAGTCAGATACATAATCACCTCTTATACCATTTGAAAAACCTAAATATAGTCCCGCATGATATTGACCTACATTATACATCCAATCTGGAAACGTATTCCATACTCCATGAGCTACTGGTCCATTATCTTTTGATGGTCCATTATCTCCTTGCAATATTGTTGCAAATCTAGCATTATCAGGATGTGTTATAGTATTTCCTAGATAATCTGTTGAAACATTTCCTTCTATTGTTACTTCTGAAATTACTGTATAAGTTTGATTATTGAATAAATCTTGACCTTTTTCTGCACAATATATATTAGGATTATTCCAATAATCATATATACTTACATTCATTGCTTCTCCCACTGAATATCCTTTAGATATTGTAGCTGATATTCCTATAATTAAAATTATCATTAGTAGTATCATAACTATTCTTTTTATTTTTTCCATTTTATAAATTCCCTCCTTTCTTTTAATCTTCTTTATCATTTTTTCTTTTTACTATTATCGCTGCAACAGCTCCTGATGCTAATATTATTGTCACAATTAACCCGATTGAAATATATACTGCTTTACCTGTTCTAATACTTAAAATCATATCTGCTGAGGTATAATCATTCTCATTTTTGTCTTGGTTTCCTGGTGTTGAATTTACATCTGCTAGTCCCAAATCATTATATGCTTCTATAATTTCTGCTCTATTATTTACCAATCCAAGATTTTCTTCATTCACTTTTTTAGTTAATGTAAGTGTTAATGTTCTAGATTCTCCTGGCTCAATCTTGTCATTTGCTATACTTGAACTATATAATGTATTTCCTGTTTGATACCAATCTTTATTCATTTCTGAGCTAAACTGTAAATCTTTTGGTATATAATCTGCTACTTTTCTAGCATATCCTGCCACTTCACCTATATTAGAAATTTTTATTTTGTATTCAACTATAACTGTTGTTCCTTTTAATTGTTTTGCATCAATTTCTGCTTTAGCTATTTTCGCATCATTATATTCTATTGTTTTTGTTCCAGCAGAATTTTGAATAATCATTTTTGATATAGTTTTGTCTAATTTTAAATCGAAGTCTTTAAGTTCTATTAATCCTATATCAATATTTGATATGTCATTATCTGCAATTTTTATAATATCTGTTGATGCAATATCTTGTTTTTTACCTTCTATTAAAATTTCATTTAGTCTAACATCTGAATTTTGCATTTCACTAATTCCTTCAGCTTTATATTTAGTTAATGCATATTGTGTATCATTATATTCAAATATTGCTATATATTTTCCATTTCCTAAGTTACTTAATACATATATTCCATTGTCATTTGTTGTTGCTTCTAATACTTTTCCACTTTTATCCTTTACTAACTTATTTGTATCTACATTCAATAATTTTACTTTTATATTATTTAATACTTTTTCATCTTTATCTTTTTTACCATTTGCATTTTCATCAAACCATGCTAGACCAGTGATATTTCTTTCGCCATTTGCTACATTATTGTTATTATTTTCATCTGTTCCTCCATTGTTTCCGTCTGTTCCTCCGTTGTCTCCTCCTTGATTTGATTCATTTGCTTTTATTATATGAGTAATTTCTTGAGTTGAAGCTCTTTCCTCCCCATACACTGTTGCTGTTGCTTTATTTGTTATTGCTTCGGCTTTATCTCGTGCTTCTGAATGATTTACCACTGTTGTTATTACTATTTTTGATTCTCCATTTGGATTTATATCATTTAGAATTTCTATATAATTATTCTTTGGAATGTTAACTTCTTCTCCATCTTTTTCAATCTTAGTAATAGTTAATTGTGATGGTATTTTATCGTTGATTGTTAATCCTACTGTTCTAACTTTACTATTATTTTTTATATTAATTGTATATTCTAATATGTCACCAGATTTTATATATTTTTCCTCGATATTTGCTGTCATTTCCATGCTAATTTTGAAATTATTTATATAGTCTTTCCATAGATTAGCTCTATATTCTTTTTGTGAGTCTACAGCCTTTACTGAAAATCTTATTTCGCCAGTTTGCTCTTCTTTGATTTTACCAATTACCATATTATAATCTAAAACTTTTATTTCTCCTGGTTTTAAATTTCCTATATTCATTTCTTCTGCATATTCAAGTATTTCTGAATTTACTGCTTTTGATAAAGGTTCTTTTATTTCAACATCTGGTATGATATTATTACCGTTAAAAAGATCATCATCAGAAACTTCTGCTTTTTCTAATCCTGTTACTAATTGTACTCTTTCTGGTTTTATATTATTTGACATATTTGTTCTGATTTTTACATCTTTTTGTTCTACATCTGATATATTTTCAATTATCGCATAATATTCTACTGTTCCTAATTCATATAAATCCACAGCTCCATCTGTTACTCTCTTTACAGAAACTCTAATATTTCCTAATTCTGTTTTACATTTTATTTCATTTGATTTTTGTATAACATCTAAATATTTTGTTTCTACATTGTTTATTATTTCTGTATTATTTTCTACATCTTTATCTATTCTAAGTTCATATTCTAAATTTACTGTTTCACCTACTGGTAATTTTTCTATAACTCCTTTATACATATCTGTGTCAATTTCTTCATAGTATGATGCTCCTGCATATTCATAGTTTGCTACTGGTTCTACTAATTTTGTTCCCTCAGGTATTTTCCCTATTAGATTAATGTTTTCTACATCTTCTGAACCTGTATTTGACACTTTCACTGTATATTTTATTACTTCTCCATTTTTTACTACTGTATCATCTTTAACTTCTTGCCCGCCTATTGTTGCATTTAAAGATGTTTCTAATTTTGGTCCTACCCCTGTTTGCATTGTTATTGTTGTTGCTTTTATTGTATTATCTGCTTGTGTAGTTGAATTTGTATATGATGTTTCATATCCTTCTTTTGCAATTTGATTGTATTCTAAATTTTCTGGTATTTCTACTTTATATGTTCCTGTTATAGCAGTTTGTGCTTCTATATTATCTAATACAACTAAATATTTTTTTACTTTTTTTCCGTTGTTTAATTCTTCTGTCCAACCATTCTCTGGTTCTTGTAAGTCTTTTGTTGCATTTTCATTTTCTGAATAATACACTTTTGCATTTTCAACATTTATTCCTTCTGAAACTTCCATATCTATATTGTTTTCTTCAGTTTTTGTTGGGAAAGTTCCTAATATATTTACATTTTCAATGCTTTCTGGATTATTGTTTATAATTTCAAATCCAACTTCAATATTTTTACTATTTTTTCCTCTTTCTAATGCAATTTCTTCGTTCTCTTCTTGTCCTATTGTTTCAATTCCTAGATCTTTTATACTATTTATTGCTGTCACATCTTTTGGTGGTACTATTGAAATATCTGCTAATTTTTCTCCATTTTCACCTTCTGCATATGATGTTACATTTTCATTTGTATAATGCATTACAATTTTTTCATCTTTTGCTATTGATTTTCTATTTACATCTACTGTTGCATCTATTATTATGTTTGTCCCTTCAACTGTGTTTTCTTTATATGTTTTTTGTTCTCCTTCTAGCTCTAAAACTATTTGTCTTCCTTCAACATAATAATTTTTTATTTTTAATTCTTCTTCGTATAGTAAGCTTACATTATTTATATTAATATTTTCTACTTGTTCTGGCAACTCTATTTTTATTATTGGATTTTTATTTAAGTCATATTTTTCAGTATTTGTTTTTAATGTTACTTTCATTTCTAATTGATTAGATACTACTGTTGATAATGTATCTTTATTTAGTTCCAATGTTGCTTCTGTTACAGTTTCTTTTAATTGTATATCTGTTTCAACTTTCTTTTCTTCATTTGTTATAAAATCAATTCCTTCTATTTCATTTTCTGTTTCTTCTTTGTAATTGTATGATATCTTTGTATTTATTTTAGTTGCATTTTTTGTAGTCTTTGAGTCTGATTCTTTTATTGTTTTTACATTGTAGAAACTTAATTCTCCTTCTTCTAAAGCTTCAGTTGTTATTATTTCTATTGCACTTGGTTCTTTTCCTGTATAGTCTATTATTATGTTTCCATTTTCATCTGCAACTGAGTTTTTATCAACTGTTGCTAACAATATTCCCTTTTCGTTAAGTACTTGTAAAGCTCCATTTTCCCCAAAAATTTTATTAAAATCAGATTTTGATATTATCGTTCTATTAAATACTATATTTGCATTTGTTTCTTTCTCATTTACCATATAGCTACTTTGATTTTCTTTAATTGAAATAGTTTTTGCGATATTTGCTAAATTGACTAGTAATTTTGTTTCTGTATTAATTTGTCTATCTATTCCTGAATTTAATTTTCCTTTAAAAATTTCATTTTCACTATTAGTTGCTACAACTTCTATTGTTGAATCTACAACTTCTTCTGGTACTTCTACTTCTGTTTTATCAGCTACTATTTCTTTGCCATTTTGTAAAGTAATGTTTTCTTGTAATATAAATTTCTCGCCTTTTAAATCTACATCTTTATTGTATATATATGTTAAAATAACTCTTTCATTTCCTTGTTTTTTCCACAATATATTACTTTCTAATGGTTCATTTTTTAATATTATTTCAATTTCTCCATCTTTTTCATTTATTTCATGTGAAGTCATTGAATTTAAATTTATATTCTTTACTATTTCTGGCTTTTCATTATTAATAATAGGTACATTGATTTTAGAAATGATTTGTTTCATAGGATAGTTATCATTTTTTAAACCTAAATCTATTGAAACTTGAATTATTCTTTTATCTTCTCCTGATATTTTAGCTACTTTATTTGTAATGATTTTCATAGTATTTTCAATATTTGTTTTATCATTTGTTTCAATTAAATTTAATTTCATACTTCTTTTTGCTTCTATTTTTATGTCTTTTTGAGTACTATCCTTGTATTCTCCTGATAGAATTATTTCACTTTTCTTTTCTTCTAATGCATATTTTTCTTGTTCAATAGGACTTACCTTTATTTCTATTTCTGCTGTTGTTCCAGCATTTATTTGGTTTAAGTAAATCTTATTTTCTTCTACCTTATTTACATACTCACTTTCTGAACTATTAAATTTAAAATTTGTATCGTTTAGTTCAACAATTCCATTAAAATATCCTTCTCTTTTAACATTTAATAAAAGATACATTGACATTTCTTTTTCTTCTGCTGTTCTTTCTAATATGTTTGTTTTGTTTCCGTCTTTATCTTTGAAATATGTTTCAAATTCTATATTTTTGTGGTTTGTTGTTATTTCATCCATTGCATAACTTACAATATTTGAACCTACAAATATAAAATTTGCTAATGTTAGTGTCATTATTAAAATTATTGCTACACTAATTTTAAAAATTTTACCTTTCATAATTTGTACCTCCTAAACCAGAATTTGTTAATTTTTTACAATACTGGCATCTATATTACCTCATTATTAATTATATATTATTTTTGTTGATTTTTCAACACTTTGAGCCTCTTTTTTAATATTACTTTTATGTTACCAGTATAAATTATAGTTTTTAGCATACGGATTTACCATTTTTGATAATATTTTACTATTTTGTAACAATTTTATATTTAACTAATATTATATTACATAGTATCAATATTTTTGAATATACATATTTTAGAGGTGATTATTTTGGAAAATTTTAATATAGATGAAAACACAATGAATAAATTGAAAGGAATGCTAAATAATGGTGATTTAAATAATTTAGTCAGCCAAATCCCACCTGAAATGATGCAAAATTTTTCTAATTTGATGTCTAATAATTCAGGATTGAATAATAGTCAACAGGCTGAAAGCTCTAATAACAATGATAAAAATAAATCTAATAATAATTCTGATTCTAATTTTAATTCTAACAATTATACTAATAATAGCAACATCAATAGTTCCAATAATTCTGCTACCTCAAACAATATTAATAACTTTGATTTTAGCAAAATCGATATGAATATGATGTTAAAAATGAAATCTATAATGGAAAACTTAAATTCTTCAAATGACCCTAGGTCCAATTTGTTATATTCTTTAAAGCCATATTTAAGAGATGAAAAAAAGGGTAAAATAGATCAATATGCCAATTTATTAAATTTTGCTAAAGTTGCTGAAGTTTTAAAATCAGATAATAAGGAGAATAAGAAAAATGAATAATTTTCCTTTTTTTAGGTTTCCGTATAATAATTATTATAGGTATTATAATTATAGAAATAATTTGAATAGAAATATAAATCACTTGAATTATGCTCTGGAAAACAGTTCTATTGCCTCTCCTTCTTCTAGGAATAATAAACATATTGAAAGTTACGTTGAGAAGAATAATAATTGTATAGATAGAGCTTCTAATATAGTTAATAATGTTTGTCAAAAAACGAATTATAACAATGATATTTCTCAAAATATTAATTATAAAGATAATACTAATTTTAAAAATAATAATTGCAAAAATGATAATAGCAAATTAACAAAAAATAAATCATCTAAATTCTACTTAGGACCGATTGTATTTGATAGTTCTAGTTTTTCTGATTTAGAAAAACCTGTATTAGAAATTCTAGGTTTAAAGTTATATTTAGATGACATTCTTATTATTAGCTTATTATATTTTTTATATGAAGAAGATGTAAAAGATGAAACTCTATTTATATCTTTGCTTTTACTATTACTCAGTTAATTTATATTGTTTAAATTGGTAATCTTTTATTTAACTTAAAAATTAGTTATTTTAATATTTTTACTTGAACATCAAATCACTTGAACACTTTCAATTTATCTAATTAAAAGCAATTAATTTAAGTAATTTCATCTTTGAAGTCAAAATTATTCTATTATTATAGAGTCATTATCAACAAATACATAGGCTTGTTTATGCATTGGTTCTTCATCTCTATCAATTTCTTTTACTATATTTGCTATTCTAATTTGTACCGTGTCTAATAATCCTGATGAAATTATTGCTTGTTTATTTCCTTTAGCCCCTGCATGAGCTAATCCTCTTAAACTTCCAAGGACAACTATATTTTCAGACGCCATTACTTCTGCTCCTGAATTTACGTCTCCTAATATTACCAAACTTCCTTCTGCCTCTAGTTTTTGACCTGAACGTAAAGAACCTCTATGAAATTTTGTTTCTGATATTCCTATTTCTTTGTTAAATGTTCTTGTAATACTTGAAAGTCCTAATGCTTTTGGCATATCAAATTCTATTTCTACATCAATTTTATCTTTTATTAAATTTTGAATTTCATCTATTTCTTTGTTTTTTAATATTTTACCAGTTACTGTTATAGGTGTTTTTTCGTCTTTATATAATTTTTTTAACTCTGGTATTTTCTTTCTTAAGCTTTCTACTATTTCTCTTTGTTCTGCATTTTCACTAATCTTTATTAATATTTCATTTTTCTTTAAATTAATGCTTACACAATTTTTCATTTTACATCCTTCCATTTCTTTTTTACGACATTTAAATAAAGTATTTTCGGCTGTTGAAGAAACTAGCTGATTTGGTGATTTTGTGATTTTGGAGTCGGAGACAAAAATCATTTCTCATTTTTATTTTAGCTCTCCAATTATTTAACTTTTAAATTTAAGATGATTTTTGTCTCCGACCCCAAAATCACCAAAATCACAAAAATCATCTTAGTGATTGAAGATATGAAGTTGCTGACATGTCTTCTTGAATATCTTGTGTATTCATTCCAAAATATTCTCCCATTATATCTCTTACAACTTCTGCCGTATAGTTTCCGTGTCCACCATTTTCAACCATAACTACTACTGCTATTTCTGGTTTATCAAATGGTGCAAATCCAGCAAACCATGCATGTACTATATCTTTTTCGTTTTTATCTTTTCCTGCTTCTGCTGAGCCAGTTTTTCCTCCTACATCTATTCCAAAATCTTTAAATCTTACATATGCTGTTCCTGTTGTATCACTTGTAACTGATTTCATCCCTTGTAATATTGCATTTAAGTTTTCTTGATGTATTGTTAATTTTTCTGGTTCTTCTTGATTTAATCCTAATTTAGAATTTACATAGTTATTTATTTCTTCTTTTGAGGCTTCTGTTCCATCTGGTTTTCTTATTGTTTTTACAATACTTACATCTAATGGTTTTCCTCCATTTGCAAGCATACTTATATATTTTGTCATTTGTAATGGGCTGAATGCATTTAGTCCTTGTCCTATTGCTGCATTTATAGTTTGTCCTTTAGTCCAATCAACATCAACTTTAGCTGCATATTCTGGAGTTGCTACTGCTCCTGTTGCTTCACTTGGCAATTCTATTCCTGTTTTTACTCCTAATCCAAAATATCTTGCATATTTTGCCAAGGTTTCTATTCCCATTCTATCTCCTGTTTCATAAAAGAAGTAGTTACAAGATTTTTCTATTGCCCCTGATACATTTAAGAATCCATGACCTCTATGATAATCTGTGTAGTACCAACATGGCCATTTTAGCCCATATTTTTTATATTCTCCTGTGTCATTTATTTGTTCTGTTCTTGTTATCGCTCCTGATTCTAATCCAGCTATTGCTGTTACCATTTTAAAAATCGAACCTGGTGCATATGCATTTTGAATTGCTTTATTCATTAGAGGTTTAGCACTATCGTCCCTATATCTAGCCCAGTTTTCATTACTTATTCCTCCTATAAAGTCTGCTGGATTATAATTAGGATAACTTGCCATTGCTAAAACTTCTCCAGTATTTACATTCATTACAACACAACTTCCTGCATTAGCTGGATATGTTTTTCCAAAGCCTCCTGATGCTATTTTCTTTATATTATTTTCTAATGCTTGTTCTGTTATTCTTTGTAAATTAGAATCTATTGTTAATACTATGTCACTACCTGCTATTGCTTCTTTTGATGTGTATTCTGAAGTTATAGTACCATCAACTGCCATGTCTATTTGTTTTGTACCATTTTGTCCTTTTAAGTAATCCTCAAATACATACTCTATTCCATTTTTTCCTATAATGTCATTTTGAGAATATCTATCTGACTTTTCTTTATATTCTTCTGCACTTATTTTTGAAGCATATCCTAAAATATGTGATGCTAACATTCCTGAAGTATATTCTCTGACTGGTTCTACTACTATATTAATTCCTGGAAATTTATCTCCACTTTCAGTAAATTCGGCAACTGCTTCTCTTGGAATATTTTTTGATATCTTTAATGCTCTTGTACTACTGTAACCTGAAATAGTTATTTCATATCTTATTGCTATTATTTTTCTTACTTCATATATGTCACTATTTTGAATCTCATATCTTTCTTTAAAATGATAAAAAGCTTCTTCTGGAGTTGCATTTTCATCTAATTTATTATTTTTCTTCCATTTTGCTAATTCTTCCCCTTCTATTGTATACTCAAACGGGTCTACATTTACCGGAAATGAATCAACATATTCTGCTTCGTATTTTTCTAATACGTTGATAATATTTAAAATAGAATTATTTAACTCATTTTCTTCTATTTTTGTTTTGTATAATTCTAATCCAAATCTTGTATTTGTTGTTACTAATTCTTCTCCTGTTCTGTCTAATATAGCTCCTCTTGCTGCTTCTAATTTTGTTTCTCGTGTTAATCTAGTATTAGATTCTTCTCTATATTCTGCTCCATGAACTATCTGTAAGTTGAATAGTTGTATTATTAATACAATTCCCACAAGATATGTAATTACAGTTAATATATTATATCTTAGTTTTATATTAATCTTTTTTTTAATTCTATTTTTTTTCATATTTTCTATCATTCCTTCACTTTAAGGCTCTATTTAGAATGAATAATTTATAAAATTTAGATATTATTCAAGCCTTCACCTTCTTTAAAAATATCTTGTTAATACTCTATTCCCCTTATACTCATTTTCTATGTTGTATCCAAATTTTTGAAGTATTGGATATATTATTATTGTAATTATTAAATTGTATATTACTTCTATCGCTAAAGTTTTTATAAAATATAATATTTCTATATTGCTAGATGCAAATATAGAATTTAATAAATATGTTATTACTTCAAATATTATTGTGCTTCCTAAAACCATAAACATAATTGTCGCTCTACTGTCTTTTGAAAAGTTTTTATCAAAAGTTGCTGCTAGAAATCCAATTATTCCATATCCTACTGCATTTATCCCTATTTGTTTTCCCATTACTAAGTCTATTATTATTCCTGTTGTTACTCCATAAATTACTCCTGTTACTCTATTTGTAAAAAGACCTATGAATAGGACAAATATGACAAATAAGTTTGGCATAATTCCTGCGATTGTAAACCAATTAAAAAAATTTGATTGTAGAAAATATATAAAAAATAAAACAATTACAAGTATTACATTTATTATTACTTTTTTCAATTAATTTACCTCTCTTTCCTAATTATTAAGTATTATGCCTAATTTTTAAATTGTTTTTATAAATTTATTAGTTAACTAACATTGTTATTTTTTAATAAACATTCTTACTTATTTGTTCTCTATTGTTGATTTTTTTATAATTCAACAAACCCTTTTTAATGTTAATATTATTAATCATTAATATTAGTAACTCTAATTATTCGTTATAACTAATACAGTATTTAACTTGTTAAAATCTACTGCTGTTTCTACCATTGCATATTTGTCTGTGTCGTTGTGTGTAGTTATTACTTTTTTTACACTTCCAACATGTATACCTTTTGGATAAATACCTCCTAGCCCAGAAGTTACTACACTATCTCCTTGAACAATGTTACCATTTGTTGGTATATACATAGCTTTTAAAGCTGATTCTTCTTCTTGAGTTCCCCTACACACTATACTTTCATCAGTTGTACTTAGTGAACAACTTACTGCACTTGAAGGAGATATAATTGTTTGAACTTTTGCAGTTGTATCTGTTACTGATATAACATGTCCTACTAATCCTTGGTCTGCAATAACTGTCATGTTTTCAGTTATTCCATCTTTTTTCCCAACATTTATTACTATTGTTTTTGAATAATTGCTTATGTCTTTATTAATTATATATGCTGGTACTGTTTTATACTCACCATATTTTTCTGCTAAGTCCAAATATTCTTTTAAGGTTTCATTTTCTGATTTAATATTTTCTAATTCTCTTAGTGATTGCTCTAATTCACTATTCTTTTGTTTCAATTCTTCGTTTTCTGATTTCAAGTTATTTATATCAGTAAAAAATGTACTATTTCCGCTTATTTTGTTTTTTAAATATGTTAGTCCATTTTGTACTGGCATTATTAATTTGGTTGCTGCATTTTCAAAAAAAGAATTCCCACTATCAGCATTAGAAAATATAACGATAAAAATTAATATAATTATTGTTATTACAATACCTGCTATTTCAGCTTTTTTATTTCTATGCATTGTTTACTTCATTCCTTTACCTTCTTTTTCTTGCATTAATTAAAACTGTTTTTAATCTTTCTAAATCTTCTAAAGTTTTTCCAGTTCCTCTAACCACACATTCTAGTGGATCTTCTGCTATATATACTGGCATTCCTGTTTCTGTACTTAATAATTTATCTAAGTTTTTAATTAAAGCTCCTCCACCTGCTAAAACAATTCCTTTTTCCATTATGTCAGATGCTAATTCTGGTGGTGTTTTTTCTAATGTTAATTTTACTATTTCTACTATTTTAGTTATTGATTCTTTTATTGCTTCTTCTACTTGTGATGAAGATATTTTTTCTGTTCTAGGTAATCCATCTGTTAAATCTCTTCCTCTAACTTCTACTGTTGTTTCAGTCATAAGAGGTAAAGCACATCCAATTTGTGTTTTTATTTGCTCTGCTGTTGTTTCTCCTACTGCTAAATTCATTTCTCTTTTTATATAATTTACTATATCATCATCTAGCTCGTCTCCTGCTACTCTTAAAGAATGACTAACAACAATTCCTCCTAAAGATATAACTGCAACTTCTGTTGTTCCTCCACCAATATCTACTATAATATTTCCACTTGGTTCTCCTACATCTAATGCTGCACCAATAGCTGCTGCCATAGGTTCTTCTATCAGATATACCTCTTTTGCCCCTGCTTGAAGAACAGATTCTTCAACTGCTCTTTCTTCTACTTCTGTAATTCCTGATGGAACTCCTACAACAACTCTTGGTCTTCCTATATTATATCTTCTGCCTACTTTTTCAATTATATTTTTTAACATTAATTGAGTTGCAGTAAAGTCTGCAATCACTCCATCTTTTAAAGGTCTTACTGCTTTTATTTGTTCTGGAGTTCTTCCTAACATCTCTTTTGCTTCTGTTCCTGTTGCCATTATATTTCCTGTTTTCCTATCTATTGCAACAACAGATGGTTCTTGTAATATAACTCCCTTTCCTTTTAATGTAACTAAAATATTTGCAGTCCCTAAATCAATTCCTATATCTTTAGAGCCAAATGTAAAAAATTTCATATTCAAATCTTCCTTTCATTTTAAATGTCTGTTTCCTCTTTTACCATTTGTGAAAATATACTTGTAAAGTTCATATTCCCAATAACTATATGGTCTAATAGCTCAATATCTAAAGATATTGCTGCATCTAGTAACTTTTCTGTTATCTCGATATCTGATTTGCTTGGTGTTGAATCTCCACTTGGGTGATTGTGCACTAAAATAATTTTAGGCGCTTGAATCTTTATTGGTTCTGTCATAACATCTTTTATGGAAATATTAGTAAAATTTGTTCCACCTCTTGATAAATCAACTATTTTTAGAATTTCATTTTTTATGTTTAATATAACTAGCTTTGCTAATTCAACCTTTTCAAACCTCATTTTTTCCATAAATATTTTTGCTACATCATCTGGTTTTTTTACTGTTATTTTTTTATAATTTGATGGTGCCATCATTCTAATTGCTAATTCACACAAAGCTTTTATCTGAATTGCTTTTATTCTTCCAATTCCTTTTATTTTTGTTAATTCCTCTATTGTTATATCTCTTAAAAAATTCAAATTATCCTCTTTACTATAGTTTAATTTTAATATTTTTTGAGCTATATTTAAAGCAGATTCTTCTTTTGTTCCTGTTTTTATTATTATAGCCAGTAATTCTGCATTTGATAATAATTTTTCTCCATATATTTCTAATTTTTCATATGGTCTTTCCATTTCTGGAAGTTGTTTCATTTTTATTGACAAAATATCATTCCTTTCAGTTGATAAATTGCCCCTATACTTTTTTATATACAAATACTGCTAAAAGTAATCCTATTATACTAGCTACATTTATTTTGAACATTAATGCAAATGTTATTTTTACTACACTTAAATCTAGTACAATTGGATTGTCAAGTCCAAAAGTTTGACTGTATGAAAGCCACCATAACCAATCTACTTTTGAAACTAGTTCTCCTAACAGTCCCCCTATTACTAATCCTGATAACATAAATATTAATAATACCCATATATTTTTTTCTTTTGTTGCCATTTTTTCTTACCTCCAAAATTCCTCTTATATTACGGCTGTTTATTTTTCACATATTGCTATTATACCGTGGTTTAACATTTTTTTCAAGTAAAATGCTTTATTTTTTAATATTTATATGTTATATTTATATTTATCTACTTTTTTACTTTATGCTAAATTTTATATTAATAATTTTATCTTTATAATTAATTTTTTAATATTTAATTTTGGTATATAAAGTTACCAAAATTTGTGCATTTAAATATAATAATAATAGTAGTATAATATAATTATCAAGTATTTTAAGGGAGGTACTTAATGAAAATCGAAAAACTTACTGATAATAAAATTAGAATCATTGTTAGCTTAGATGATTTAAAAGAAAAAAATATAGACTCCAAAACTTTAATTAATCAACCTGCTGAAACTCAAAATCTTATTTTAGATATTCTAGTAAAAGCTGAAAAAGAAGTTGGATTTAATACAGACGGTTGTAAGCTTTTGATTGAAGCTTTTTCTTCTTCTGAAGGTATTTTTGTTTTTACAATTACAAAATATAAAGTTCCTTCTTCAAAAGATAATCCACTTTCTGCTTCTCAAAACAAAAGAAAAATTATTGTTAAAAAGAAAACTGTAAATCCAAATAGTGAAAATTCTATTTTTAAATTTTCTGATTTTGAAGAGTTTTGTAGACTTTGTAATTATATAAATAATATTAATGATTTGAATATAAAAAAATTAGCAAAAACTATTTCTTTGCATTTGTATAATAATACATATTTTTTAGTTGTTGCAGATGTTAACACTAAATATGAACAGTTAAATAAGTTTTATTCAATTGTTTCAGAGTTTGCTACACTATGTTCTCATTCAAATATTTTTGAGTCAAAATTATTTGAGCATGGAAAACCTATTTTTAAGAAAAATGCTATTTCCTTGGGAATTAAATATTTTGTAGCTTCTAGTATTTAATTACAAGTAAAAAACACCTTAAAGAATTAAAAAATCTTTAAGGTGTCTTTTTAATATATGTAATTTTGTGGATTATATGCTGTTCCATTTACTCTAATTTCTAGGTGTAAATGTGGTCCTGTTGAATTTCCTGTTGAGCCTACTGATGCCACTACATCTCCTTGAGAAACTGTTTGTCCATTTTTAGCATATAATTTACTGCAATGTCCATAATATGTTTGGACTCCATTTCCATGAGAAATCACTAGCATATTTCCATATGAACCTTTCCAACCTGAAAATGTTACTGTTCCTGATGCTGCTGCTTTTACTGGTGTTCCTGTTGGTGCAGCTATATCTAATCCTGTATGTGATGATCTTCTTATATTACTACTAACTCCAAATCTTGATGTAATTGTTCCAGATACTGGTCTAATTAAAGATATTCCCAAAGAAGCTTTTCCTCCTGATATTTTACTTGATGTATTAACACTACCAGAAGCTCTTGCTCTCGAACCTGCATTTGCATTTTTAGCAACTGTTACAGTTTTTACTGGTTCTACATATAATTTTGAAACAACTTCTTCTGTTGAAGTTAAAGTTTTTAAATCTGTTTCATATTTTTCTGAGATTGAGATACTTTCTATATTTGTACTTCCTTTTTCTTTTAAGTCATTTACTACTTTTTCTGCTTCTTCAAAAGAAGAAACATAGTATTTTTCTTCATTATTATCTAAAATTGCATAATATCTGTAATACGGTATTCCTCCACTTATTGTCTTTTGGTATATTTCTTCGTCATTTGGTACAATATTTCTTTTTAATAGGCATAATTTATACTCTGGTAAACTATCTACTTGAACAAACGCAATATTTTTATTGCTTCCATCTCCATTTTCTACATATTCATTAATTCTTTTTTGAAGTTCCGATTTATTTACTGTATATCCAACTTGCTGACCGTTAATATGAACACTATATGTTGGTTTATACAAAAAAGCAACTGCTCCAATTATTAAAAATGTAGCAATTAAAAATAGTATGATAAATTTAATTCCCCTTCTAGTATGTATTAATACCTTTTTTAACATTACACAATCTCCTTTGTAAATCTATTGTAATAATATTGTAATATTTTATTTTTTGCAATGATTATGAAAGTTTAATTTTCCTAGCTTTAAGTGATTTATTTTATTTTATCTTCATTTTATACATTTTTTCTCTTTTTTTCAAAAAATTTATTTTTTACTTTTTTAATTCATATCTTACTATATTACATTAAATTTATTATTTTGATATTATTTAAATTTGCTTTTGTATTACACAATAAATAATATTTAAAAAATTTTAACTTTAATTGACTTAATCTTTCTTACTTATCTTTATTCCTAAATTTTATAATATTAATTTTATTTTGAAGTATAAAAAGCCGAATTCAGGAAATACTTATTAAAGAATTTAATAGAAAGGACTGATATTATGGCAGATTTAAATCAAATGGAATTACAACATTTAAGACATTTAATAGGAGCTCATGAAACAGCTTATCAAAAATTGAATACTTATTCTTCTCAAGCTGTTGACCCTCAAATAAAGCAACTATTTACAAAATCAGCTCAAGATGCTTTAAATACAAAACAAAAATTAATGACTTTTTTGAATAATTAATATGGAGGTTTTATAATGGACGAAAAAACAATGGTTAATGATATTTTATCTGGTGTTAAGTCTGATTTAACAGCTTATCAAACAGCAATTTCTGAATCTGAAAATATGCAATTAAGACAAACTTTTCAACAAATTAGAAATAGTGATGAGAGTTTTCAATATGAACTTTTTAAAATTGCTCAATCTAAGGGATATTATATTCCGGCTCAAAAGGCTACAGTTACTGAGGTAAATACGGTCAAAAGTGAATTACAACAATAGAGTGTAGGACTGTTTCAAGGGAGATATGATTATCTCCCTTGAAACAGTCCCTTTGATGAAATTAAATTATCTCTAATTTTGCAAATTTTGCCATTAGTCTTTTATGTCCTACTTTGTCAAAGTTTATATCTACTTTTAGGTCTTCTCCTTCTGGTTCTACGGTGTTTATAGTTCCTTCTCCGAATTTTTTGTGGTATACTCTTACTCCTGCTTCATATTTTGATAAGTCTATGTTTTGGTTTGTTTTTGCTTTTCCTAAGTTACTTAAGAAACTTTCTGCTGTTTTTCCGAATGAGAATCCTGTATTTTTGTTACTTGCTGCTACTTTGGGTTGTTGTTCTGTTATTTTGTATGTTTTTATATTTCCATTGTCTTTACTTCCATATGTCCAGCTGTATGATGAGTCTTTAAATATTTGACTTTTATTTGTTTCTTCTCCAAATAGAACTTGATATCCTTCTAGTAGTTCTTCTGGTATTTCTTTTATGAATCTAGATACTGGGTTGTAGCTTGTTGAGCCAAATATTGTTCTTTGTCTACTGCAAGTTAAAAATAGTTGTTGTTTTGCTCTTGTTATTCCTACATAGCATAATCTTCTTTCTTCTTCTAGTTCAGTTGGTTCTGAAATTGATTTATATCCTGGAAATATTCCTTCTTCCATACCTATTAAAAATACTACTGGGAATTCTAGTCCTTTGGCACTATGTAATGTCATTAATGTTACTACATCTTCTGTTTCTTCGACATTATCTAAGTCACTCGATAATGTGATTCCTTCTAAAAATTCACTTAAAGAGTTTTCTGCAAATTCTTCTTCAAATTCTATTGCTACTGTTAAAAATTCTTCTAAGTTTTCTATTCTATTTTCGGCTTCTATTGTGTTTTCATTTTCTAGTGCTTTTGTATATCCTGTTTTCTTTAATGTCTTTTTGATTAATTCTGATATTGTTAATTTTTCTTTTTCTTCTTTTAACTCTTCTATTGTATTAACAAATTCCCTTGAATTTAGATATACTCTATTTAATCCATATTGCTCTGCATTTTTTATTATTTCATACATCGATACTTCATTTTGTTCTGCTAGTTGTTCTACTTTTTCTAAACTTGTTTTTCCTATTCCTCTTTTAGGTTCATTTATTATTCTTTTTAAGCTTAGGTTGTCAGAACCATTTTGAATTAATCTTAAATATGCGATAATGTCCTTGATTTCTTTTCTTTCATAGAATTTTAATCCTCCAACGATTCTGTATGGAATATTTTCTCTTCTAAAAATATCTTCTATCGCTCTTGATTGTGTATTCATTCTATATAAAACTGCAAAGTCAGAATATTTATAATATTCTTCTCTTCTTAAATGTTCTATTTGAGTTGCTAAATATGAACCTTCATCATATTCATTGTCAGCTAAATATACATTTGGTAAGTTTCCTTCTTCATTTTGTGTCCATAGTTGCTTTTTGTATTTTACTTCATTGTTTTTTATTACTGCATTTGCTGCTTTTAGAATATTCCCTGTGCATCTATAATTTTGCTCTAATTTTATTATTTTTGTTCCTTGGAAATCTCTTTCGAAGTTTAATATATTAGATATATCTGCTCCTCTAAAGCTATATATTCCTTGGTCATTGTCTCCTACTACTGTTATATTTCCATTCTTTGATGCTAATAGAGTTACTAATGTAAATTGCGCCTTGTTTGTATCTTGATACTCATCTACTAAAACATACTTAAATTTATTTGAATAGTATTCTAGTACATCTGGATTTTCCATTAATATTTTTATTGTATAGTTTATTATATCATCAAAATCTATTGCATTATTTTCTTTTAGTCTTTTTTGATATAATGTGTATACTGATGATATTTTTTCTTTTCTGAAATCTCCTTTTGCTCTTACGGCATATTGCTCTGGCTCTAGCATTTCATTTTTTACATTGCTTATTTCTGATTGTATTGCTCTATCATTTAATAATTTATCATCTATTGCTAAGTCTTTCATACATCCTTTTATTAAAGTTTTTTGGTCTGATGTGTCAAAAATTATAAATGATGATTCAAATCCTATTCTATCTATAAATCTTCTTAAGATTCTTACACATATTGAGTGAAATGTCCCCATCCATATGTCTTTGGCATCATCACCTATTAAGTCTGTTATTCTTTGTTTCATTTCATTAGCAGCTTTATTTGTGAATGTTATTGCTAAAATATCCCATGGTTTAGCACCTTTTTCTCCTATTAAGTATGCTATTTTATGTGTTAAAACTTTAGTTTTTCCACTTCCTGCTCCTGCTATTACTAAACATGGTCCTTCTGTGGTAACTACGGCTTCATATTGTTTATCGTTTAATCCTTCTAATATATCTTGCATTTTTTCTTCCTTTCTTGTTTTCAAAACTCTGTTTGTATTTTATTATATGAGAATGAAAAATGCAAGAGTTTTTTCTTTTTTCTTATTCAGTTTTTTATTAAAAAGTTTTGTTAGTGAATTAACAAAACTTTTTCTTTTTTTGTTATATCATTAACATTAGTCTATACCATCATTGCAAACATTCCTATTAAAAATCCTATTATATTTCCTACACCTGTTATTCTTCCATGATATAGTTTATTTGCTTCTGGTGTTAATTCTCCGAGAAACTATATATAACATTGCTCCTGCTGCAAAGCTTAAGCATATTGCTATTATTTGTTCTGATATTGTTCCTATAATTGCTCCAAAAAATGCTCCTATTCCTGTTGTTATTCCTGACAATATCACATAATATAATACTTGTGATTTTTTCATTCCTCCATTTTTCATTGGTACTGCCATGGATATTCCTTCTGGTTGATTCCGAAGCAGACAGTTAGTTTAGTTAAATTTTGGATTGTTAATAGCCCAATTTTTTTCATTTTTATTTATTTTATTTTCTTTCTATTCCATTCAAAGCCAAAATCACTTCTTTTTATTTTACACATTTCTCCATTACCACGATAAAAAACAATTCCTTCTATATAATGATTTTCAAGATATTGTTTTATTTCTTCATAATCCCTTGGTACATTTTCTAATATTCTCTTTCTGTGTTTTTCTAAAATATCTGTATTCAAATTATATGGATTTCCATTTATATGTTTTCCAATTAATTCATAAGTTCCTTCTTCTAAATTATCATTTTTTTGCCTTTCAAATGTTTCTAAATAATATTTAGCATTTTAATCATCTTCAGTACATAAAAACCAATGTGGAAAATGTCCTGTTATTGGGTCAGGCGCTTCTTGGCAAGGAATTGCACCTTGTGGCAGAGTTCTTCCTTTTTTATAATCATATCTTCTATAAATTTTCCGTCCTTTATTAAACAACATGTCCCATCTATTTTTTCTGTTGCAAAACCTTCTCCGGTTTAATACCCATTGACATTCAGGTTCTACTTCATTTAAACATTTGGCTATTTTATGATTTTCAAATTGTCTTTTAAAAAGTGTTTTCATCTTTTTCATATATACTATCACCTCTCTTTAAGTATGCTAGTTATTATAATTTTATATATTTACGTCTAGTAACCAATCTATTATATTTTTATGTATAATTCCATTTTGAGAAAAATCTGTTTTATCCATAGAAAGCACATATTTAGGATAATTATCATTTATTGTCTTATATGCTCCAAATTCCCTCTCTACTACTTTGGCATCATTTAGTAAATATGCTACTTGAAAATACTTTTTTTCACCACTCTTTGTAGCAATAAAATCAATTTCCCCTGAATTTAATTTTCCAATATATACTTCATATCCTCTCGCCAATAATTCATTAAATACAACGTTTTCTATTGCAAAGCTCTTATTTATTTCGAAATTGTTATTTTTTATTTGTGCAATTCCTAAATCTGTCATATAGTATTTATTTAAAGTTTTTAATATTGCTTTTCCGTGAATATCATATCTATATATTTTTTCAACTATTAATGCTTTGCATAATGCGTCAAGATATGTATATAATGTTTCGGTTGAAATTATTCTACCTTCGTTTTTTAGATACCCAATTATATTGTTAGCTGAAAACTCTCTCCCTGTTATATCAATTAAATATTGAAGTATTAAATTAAATAATGTAATATCTTTTAATCCTAATCTTTCTACAACATCTCGTAATATTATGGAATCAAATACACTGTGTAAATAATCCTTAATATTCACTTCATCTGTAAATTGAACTCTATTAGGTAGTCCTCCCCATTTTAGATAATCCCAAAAACTTTCTTCATTTTTTGAATCATTTCCTGTTAGCTCAATATATTCTTTAAAAGTTAATGGGTAAATATTGAAAATTACATATCTACCTGATAATACAGTAGAAAGCTCATTTGATAATAATTTGCTATTAGAACCCGTAATAAATATACTAATATTCTCTAAAGATGCTCTTAAAGAATTTACAACCACTTCGAATTTTTGAACATTCTGTATTTCGTCCAAAAAGACATAATATTTTTTACCGTCTTGTATTTTTTCTTTTATATAGTAATTTAATTTTTTGTAGTCTTTTAATTCTTCAAATTCAACAAGTTCAAAGTTTATATATAATATGTGGTCTTCTTGAACTCCTTTTTCTTTTATTTCATTCATAATCTGTTTTAGTATTACTGATTTTCCGCATCTTCTTATTCCTACTAGTATTTTTACTAGATCACTATCGTAAAATCCTCTTATTCTATTTAAATAAATTTCTCTTTTTAACATTTCAATCACCTATATTTATTATACTGTAATATTATTTTCTTGTCAAGTTATTTTGCTTATTCAAAATAACTTTTGTTTTGTCATGTTTTGTTTTGTTTTGTCAAAATTATTAATGTTCTTAAATGATATTATTCTTCTTTATATCAGATATATTGTTTAACTTCTTAAAATTAAAAAATAAGTCCACCTGTTTATCCTGATGTATCTCTATTCTGTTAATAAGTACTCTCATAATTTCTGAAGTTGGCTTTTCAAGTTTTAAAAATTCTTTTACAAGCTTTTCTATATCGTGATCATTATCATTTGTACATTCTTCTGCTTCTTTTTTTAGTTCCATGTATTCTGTTTCTTTATCCTTTTCAGCTTTTTTTAGCTTTTTAAAAAGTCTTTCATACATTTCTTCACTAAGTTTGTTATTTAGTTTATCAATATACATTTTATCAATATTATTATTTATGATTTCAATTTCTTTTTCTATTTTATCCAACATTTTTTTGTAATCATATTTTGTTTTACTATTTTTAATATTCAACATAATCTTCTTATTGTCAATTTCAATAAATAGTTTTCTTATATAATCAATTGTCTGTTTTTCCAATCGTTCATAACTAAAGCCATGAGATGTGCATAGGTTAAGCTTTGAGTTTCTACGGTAATTATTACATATCATGTCTAATTTTCCATTTTTTCTCATTCTAACTCCAATTTTGTGCTTACATTCATAGCATATTAGCAATCCATCTAATAAAAAATGATGTTTCTTTTCGTTTCTATCATATTTCTGTATTATACCCATTTTTTGCACTCTATCAAAAATATTTTTATCAATAATTGGCTCGTGTGTATTTTCTACTATTTGCCATTGTTCCTCTGGGTTTGCTCGAAGTTTCCTATTTTTATAGCTTATTCTACTTCTTTTGTTTTGAATTGTAATTCCAATATATGCTTTGTTTTGTAGTATAAGTTTGACAGTCTTATTTTCCCAAAAAGCCACCTTGTTATACCTAATTTGGTTAGCTGTTGGAATATTATTGTTATTAAGATAATCTCTTACTATACCTATATTATTTCCGGCAATAGCCATATTAAAAATACTTTTAACAATTTTTGCTTCTTCATCACAAATAATTAAATGATTCTTATCTTTTGGGTCTTTCATATATCCTAAAGGTGTCTTCCCTCCAACCCATTTTCCTTGTTTTTGCATAGTATTTAAAGCTGTCCTAATTTTTTTGGATAAATCTTTTGAATACATATCATTTAATATTGATTTAAAAGGTGCAATATCATTATTTCCGTTATTTGTAGCAAAAGTATCTATATTATCTGTTACAGAAACATATCTAACATTATTTTCTGGAAACCACTTTTCTATATATTCTCCAGTTTCTATATAATCACGACCAAGACGAGACAAATCTTTGGTTACAACCATATTTACCTTGCCTAGTTCTATGTCTTTAATCATTCGTTTAAAATCTGGTCTATTAAAATTTGTTCCTGTATATCCAGGGTCTATGTAAATATCTACAAGCTCATACTCCCACCCTAACTTCTCTACATATTCTGTTAATAGTGCTTTTTGATTTGTTATACTTTCGCTCTCGTCATATCCTTTATCCATATCTTCTTTCGAAAGTCTAATATATATTGCAACCTTGTATATTATTCTTTTTATTTTTTCAAGCATTTATCCTCCTTCCTATGCTTGATAAAAACAATTTGAATTCATATTAAATTATATCTAATCTTTTTATAAATTCAAATGCTGAAGTAATAAAAATTTTTATCTGTTTTTTTCAATTATATCAATCAAAAGACGTGATATTATTTTTTCTATTTCTTCACCCTGTTCATCAAAATACACATTAATTTTAAATGATTCGCACATAGTTGCCTCCTGCTCATTTTAATTTGTTTATTCAATTTATATGTTTTAAAAATTTTATTATTCACATATAAATTGTTGATGTGAAGGGTTATGTTTTGAAGGATAAACACTATATTTCTATTTTTAATTAAAAAAATACTAATAATGTTCCCTATTATATATACATTACTTTTCTCAGCAAAATTCTACCGTAAATATGAAAAAATTTTATTTTTTATATCTTTATCACATAAAATTACTAACTAAATACAAAAAATATACCATTAATCACATAACTTTCCACATAATGGTTCTTGGGTAGCTATGCGATAGCTTTCGCTATCACACCTCCCCTATTAAGTTTAAAATATCTTTTTGATTGTTTCTATTTATTGAAACTACAAGCTTTTATTAGATATTAAAACGGTCTAAATTTTAGCTTTTTTAAACTTAAAATTTAGACCGTTCTTACTTACATATTTTTGAAAATTTTAGAATACTTTTTATCTTATTTATGAGCATCTAATGAGAATAATTAAAAGAAAATAGTATTTAACAAATTTATGTACTACTTTTCATAATAAGATCAGAGTTATTTATGCATATGATAGGTCTTACACCTGGATGTATACCACCTGTAACGTCCCCTAAAGCCCAATAACCCATACTAGAAATAATTCTAAAGTTATGATATTTGCTATTGCATGGAGAAGCTAGCCACCATTCTTTATATTTACCCAAGTTGTAAATTCCGTTTTTATCATCAGGATAGAAATATCCAATACTTGTATCGAAAAACTTGTATCCAGTATTATCTGATTCAATATTAATAAAATATTTATTCAAATTAGCGACTTGTGAAGCAGCATTGTATGATGATGTAAATAATTCTATAGTTGGGGAACCAATTGCAAATAAAGCCATTCCATTGATATCTTCAAATTTTTCTGTATTTCCCCAAAATTTAGTGTCTAGTAAGGAAGCAGTTTTACGAATATTTGAATTTGCATTATTTGGTAAAAATAAATTATTTATTTTCGGACTTAATTTTTTTCCTATGCTTCCAACATAAGAACCATCTTTATAAGAGGAATAGTCTGTGACAGGGTCATCATAAATGCCATCATATATTAAATATGAATAATTATCATCTTGATAAAATAATCTCCAGTTATTAATACCATTTTCAGATTCGAAATTAACCAACTTTCCATAATTATCTATATTTTGAGGTAAACCAATTCTGAATGTATTTTCATCGAATATTAATTTAACATTTCCATAAGTATCTATTCTATATGTTTTACCCGAAATTTTAAAAAGCCAATTTGTATTTTTATTTATTAAATTTTCTTCAACTGTAAATCCGAAATCTTCTAAAGCATTTTTTAAATTTTCTTCTTTTAAATTTCCTGGGTTGTCAATGTATGCTTGAGTTACGGCTAATTGTATTTTCTCTAATTCAGTTGCAGATTCATATTCTATTTTTGCTTTGTTTGTTTGTGACATTATACCGTTTTTTCCTATTAATATGACTATGCTTACACTAGCTAGTATAAGCAAAACTACAATTGTTATAACCAAGGCAATTAAAGTTATACCTCTATTTTCATTTAATTTCATTTTTTTATCATTCCTTTTCTAGTATTATGTATTTCAAAACATAAATTATTCTTTGCAATTTTGCATAAATTTATATTTTTGTCATTAGTTTAACTCCTCGTATTTTATTTATACAATCACTTTATAATATTAGTACGTTTACTATATTCTAGATATATAAAATAAATTTTAAAATGACTTTTCTCAATTTTAATTATACTAAACAAAAGATTTTTTATCAATATTTTTCGCGATTTTTATCAATTTCTTTTTGATTTTTCTCAAATATAAAATCATTCCCAAAAATGATATAAAAGATTATATTATATTTATAGAAAGTAGGGAAATGTATGGAAAAAAAGAATATTAATGAACATATTGGCCAAATGTGTCAAGAATACAGACAAAAGAATAATTTAACACAAAATCAAGTAGCAGAATTAACTGGATTGGAGCCTAGACATATAAGCCAAATAGAAAGAGGTTTATCAAAAGGAAGTATTGATACTTTACTAAAACTTTGCAATGCATATAAAATTACACCTGATATTATTTTATACGATTTATTAGATGATGATATTAAAAATTCTATTTCTATATATGATGAAAAATTTAAGAAATTAAATAAAAAAGATAAAGAAAGTATATTACATTTTATAGATTATTTTTTATCAAGGTAAAAGAAAAAAACTTATAAACTTACTATAATACTAAATTTATAAGTTTTTAATTATAACATTTCCAAGTCTTCCCCATATTTTACTCTTAATGAATAGCTAAGTATAAAATAGTATTCTTCAGTTTTATAAAATAATTGTACTACTTCATTAAACTGTTCTTTTTACTTCTCTAATAATGTTTTTTCTAATTCTTCCATTGCATCTAAAATCTTTAGATACATTTTATTAAAATCCTCGTTTCTCTAAGTAACAATAATTTTCCCTTCATATTATGCACCTTTCAATACATTTTGTTCCCAATTTTTTAAGAATTGTATTTGTTTCTTCTTTATATCGTTGCTTTCCTCGTAAATCTCTCAATAAATTCATACTAAACTGTCCATTCACGGCAAGAATGCCCTATCTATGATAGTGCATCCTTACCTCAGCACATTAAAATAGGGCAACCATTCTTTGTAAGTACTCAAATATCAACATTTCCTATTTTTACACATATGGCCTTTCACTAAAGTGAAAAAATAGCCAATATGCCATACTTTTTGCTACTGTAAAACTCACATTATTTTACAATAAATTTAAACTCAAATTGTTTTTCAAGCATATTTAACTTGGTGTCTACATTGGAATCTACCTTCTGGTATATCATGTAAGCATATTGCTATTGCAAGGCCTAATCCTAATTTTATTGAAGCTTCGAATCCTGAACCAATAGCTAATCCTTCTGGAAAATTATGTATTGCTAAACCTATTGAGACTATGATTCCTGTTTTTAATAAATCGTTTCCCTTTATTTTTCCCTTTTTGATATTTATTTCTTTTGAATTAAATTTCTTTTGTACTATTAAATCGCAAAAGAACATTGTAATTATTCCTATTAATATCCCCAATATTACACTAATTATATTACTAATGTTTAATGCTTCTGGAATTAAGTCAAAACATATTATTGCCATCATTAGTCCTGATGCAAATGATAGTATAAAACTTAAAAATTTATTTGAGCTTCTTTTTAGTTTTATACCTATTATTCCTCCTATTGTAGTCCCAAATGTGCCAAAAAATAAACCTAATATGGTTGTTTTTAAAATCTCTTGCATACGGTTCTCCTTATTTATATTTTATAGTATTTACAATTTGTGAAAATTTTTTACTGCACTTTTCTTATTTTATCTCCATTTATTTCAGTATTTATTTAATTTATATTCTATAAAATTGTTATTATTCTTATACTAAATTATGAACCATATTTCGTTTATTTATTTGCACTTTCTATAACTGAACAAAAACAGCAAAGCTATCGCAAGCCTTTTCAAAATTCACTTTTGCTTGTTGTATACGGAAAAATAAAGACTATCTAAAATATACAATAATATTTTGATAGTCTAATTAGTATTTTTATAATATATAACTTACTTTTATATCTGCTCTATTTCTGAATAAACAATATCTATAACTTCTTTTAATATGTCTTCTGGTAAATTCTCTACTTCTTGATATGTTCTACTATTCAAATCTAAAGCTTTTATATGCTCACATAATATTACTCCTGTTGTCTTAGTTCTCTTATCTAACGATATATGCAATGGAAAATGATTATTTGTATTTGTAATAGGGCAAACAATAGATAGCTTCGTTTTTTCATTAAATATATTGTTACTTATTACAACTGCTGGTCTATAACCAGCTTGTTCATGTCCTGCCTGAGGATTAAAATTAATTTTTATAATTGTTCCTTGTTTTACCATATTTCTTCTCCTTTTACTTCTCCCCATTCTATTTCTATTGGTTCATATTCCCCATAATAATCTGCAAATAATTCCTTTATATTCTTTCTTGTTTTTTTTGCTTTTTCCATTATTATTTTTTCATTATCCACTACAAGTATTATTTTTTCATTTTCTGTCCATTTAACTGTATCTAATATTGCCTTTGGTATTCTTATACCTTGACTATTTCCCCATTTTTGAATTGTTGTTGTCATTTCTATCAGCTCCTTTCGTATATACTTAGTATATACTATATTATGTGTTTTGTCAATTTTTTTATACTTTATTTTATACTTTTCAATATTAAAAATTTAAAATCGTATAATTGAAAGTAATACAAGATTTTTTATGCCTTCTTTATAATAAAATCTAATATACTTTTTATTATACAAGCCATCAAAAGATGTAAACAATATTATTTTTTAATTATAGAAATTGCAATTTTCCTCTAAGTAATGAAAAATAGTCTCAGCTTTTATTTGAGACTATTTAACAATATAATATTTTTTATTCTTCGCCTTTTAATTTTTCAGCTCTGTCTGCTGCTATTAAATTATCAACCATTTCATCAATGTCTCCATTTAGGAAGTTTTCCATTTGATATATACTCATTCCTATTCTATGGTCTGTAATTCTTCCTTGAGGATAATTATATGTTCTGATTTTTTCACTTCTATCTCCTGAACCTACTTGTGATTTTCTAGCATTTGATATTTCACTATCTTGTTTTTGTTTTTCTATTTCATATAATTTTGTTTTTAACATTTTCATGGCATTGTCTTTATTTTGAAATTGTGATCTTTCTGTTTGACATTCTACTACTATTCCTGATGGTTCATGTATTAATCTTACTGCTGATGATGTTTTGTTTATGTGTTGTCCTCCAGCCCCTGATGCTCTAAATACTTCCATTTTTATATCTGCTGGATTTATATCTATTTCTACATCTTCTACTACTGGTAATACTGCAACTGTTGCTGTTGATGTATGTATTCTTCCACTACTTTCTGTGTCTGGTACTCTTTGTACTCTATGAACACCACTTTCAAATTTTAGTCTACTATATACACCTTTTCCTGTAATCATAAAAGATATTTCTTTGTATCCACCTAGACCTGTTTCATTTTCATTTAATATTTCTAGTTTCCAATGTTTTCTTTCTGCATACATTGCATACATTCTAAATAATGTTCCTGCAAATAATGCAGCTTCTTCTCCTCCTGCTCCTGCACGAATTTCACACATTATATTTTTATCGTCATCTGGGTCTTTTGGTATTAATAATATTTTTAGTTCTTCTTCTATTACTGGAACTTTTTCCTTAGATGAATAATATTCTTCTTCTGCTAGTTCTTTCATTTCTGGATCTTTCATCAATTCTTCTGCTTCTTCCATTGCTTGTTTTACTTGTTTATATTCTCTGAATTTTAATACTACATCTTCTATACTTGCATGTTCTTTTACTAATTTTTGCCATTCTGTGTGATTTGATATTACTTCTGGGTCACTAATCATTTTTGTTAATTCTTCATATCTCTTTTCTACTGCTTCTAACTTTTCAAACATATATAATTTCTCCTTTATTTTTAAAATACTTTCGATATTATACTATAAATTGGTTGATTTTTCAAGTAATGTAACTTTAATATTTTAAGACTACAAGAAATTTTGATTCTATTTTTCTTGTAGCCTTTTTTGTATAGGAAATATTATAATTATTCTATTATTTTTTATTTATAAAATATATATTATTTTAACTTTTATAAATTAATTAAATTATATTCAATATTTTCTTCCTCAAATATTTCTTTTTCTCTTTCAGTACAAGTTAAAATTATTATTTGCCTATTGTTATATTCCTCACTTAAATATTTCAATATATTTTTCAATCTTTCTGTATCGAAATACGCAAAAGCTTCATCTAAAATTATTGGCATTTTTTCTTTTGATAAATCATCTATCATTGATAATCTTAACGATAAATATAATTGGTCTATTGTTCCAACACTTAATCTACTTGCTTCTACATAATTTCCATTTTCTAATTCTACAACCATTCCATTTTCATCATATACATTAACATGTTTGTATTTCCCATCTGTTATCTTAGAAATATTTGTGGATAAGTTCTCTGTGAACTTAGGGGTAACTGTATTTTTCATTTCTTCATATGCTTTATTTAAAATCTCTTTTGCTAAATTCATGCTTTGTTCTAATTTTTTCAAGTTTACTTTTTCTTCATTATCGTTAACTAATTCTTCTTCTATTTTTGATAAATTATCTAATTTGGGTTCTATATTTTCTTTATCAATTTCTAATTCATGTAATTTAATTTTTTTATTATTTATTTCTTTTTGTATTTTTTCTATTTCATAATTTATATTTTCTGAATTAATTAAATTATTTATTTTATAATTATCTAATTTATTTATATA
>CATYUF010000016.1 GCA_958413095.1 uncultured Clostridium sp. | reverse complement strand
TGTTACTTCCTGTTCAGTCTGTTCGGAGTTTTCACTCTCTGTTACTTCCTGTTCAACCTGCTCAAAATTTTCTACTTCCACATTTCCCTTTACAGAGTCATTTTCTGTTTCAACCTTTATAGTTTCATCTTCTTTGTACTCTTTCAGGTTCTTACCGTAGATCAGTTCAATGACTTCGCAATGGTTTATTGCATCGATAATCTCCATAGGAGGCTCCCGAAAAACAATCTCTAGATTTGCCTCTTTGCCTCTTACTACAATACTACTTGCAGAATTAAAATTCTTGAAAAATGCTCTAATCAAGTGTTCTGCATTTTTCTCCTGCTTAAACTTTACCTTTGCCCAAAACTTACTCATTGTGTTTCTCCTTTCATTGTCAAAAAGTTTAATAGGTACAGATGTATTATGGTATTTCCATAATTTTTTGATATTTAGCAAATTAAAAGCTTGCTAAAATACAATAACTACTTGGAAATATTCCAATACAGCTTATATTATACTACAAATTTACATAATTTGCAATAATTAGCAAAAAATAACTATAATCATTATAGTTATCTTTCTTCTTTGTATCTTATTGATTGTAACCTCTTTTTATTTTTTTCATTTTCTGGATTTATACTAATAATATATTTCAATTGATTTATTATCTCTTGATTATCTTTTTCTAATCTTGCTATTGAAATTAATTGTTCTCTAATCGGAATACTATTTGGAAATTTATAAAGTGCCTCATACGCCCATAATTTTGCATCTTCAAAATTATGCTCTTTTTTCTCAATGTGTACTAGTTGTCTATATGCCATATGACTGCTTGTATCTTGTGCTAATGACATTAGTTCTTCTCTAGCTTCATTTATTCTTCCTGCTTGAAAATAAGCAAATGCTAATAAATTTCTTTTTTCTTGTGCTTTTTGTGGATTAGAAACAATTTCAGTTTTATATCTATTTATCGTTTTTTCATAATTTGGCTTTGTAATTTCTTCAAACTTTTCATCTTGGTGTTGTTCTTCTTCAATTTGTTGCTCTTTTATACTTTGTTGTTCCTTTTTTCTTATATTGCTACTTTTTCTTTTAGGTATTTGTACTTTTAATTCTTCTAATACATCATCTATGCTACTTAACAACCCTAACTTTTTTCTTTCTTCTTCTAAATTTTGCAAAGTTTCTTCATTAAAAGATGTTTTACTTGTATATGCTTTTAACTTTAATAACATTGTTCTTTCTACAATACTAATATCTGTGTTTTCAATAAAAATATTTAATCTTTCTATTGCCTCTGCAACTTTACCACTTTTTATTGATTCCTTTGCAAATTGTCGAAGTTCTAATCTTTTTTTATATTCTTGTAACTGTTCAACTGGAATATCCAATTCAAAAGATAATAATTCTAAATCAAATCCATTATTAATTAATCTTATTATTTCTTCTGTTTCATTTAGTCTCAACATAATATTCTGTTCTCCATTCTACATTGATTATATCTTATTATCTTGTGTAATTTTATTTATTTTGTTAATCATTTGCTTAATTATTATTGTTTTTCATTATAGCATAATCTCAAATATATTTCAATATTTTTTTGAATTTTGTAAACATTTAATGTTTACAATCTATCTTGCAAACTATTATACAATAAAAAAAAGGATGGATAATTATGAGTTTGCATAAAAAATATGAAAATAATTTGAATATTATTGCTAATAATCTAAAAAGAATACGAACAAATAAAAATATTTCTTTGTCTTCTTTATCAAATAAGCTAATGCTATTAGGGGTTGATATTTCTAAACAGTCTTTATATAGAATAGAAAAAAATAAAAGGTCTGTTAGAGATTACGAATTATCTTCTATTGCAATATCTCTTGGCGTAAAAACAGATGATTTATTGCAAGATTTTATAAATGATATTACCAAAAATTGATGGAACAGTTTTTGGTATTTTTTATATATTATTATATTACAGCACTTATTTATTATTTTGTCTTAAAAATCACAAAATAATAACAGAAATGATACTCATTATTTCTAACAAGTACCATTCCCAACTATCTTTTATTTTTTCTATAAATCACTTTATTTATTTGCCAATCTCTAATTTCTTTTTTATCTATTGTTTTTCCTTTATCATTTACTACCTCTGCATAATATTTCTTCCTGTTATATATTTCTAAAATGACAGCTTTATTTTTATCATTTAATTCTACTACATCAAACTTCTTTATTTTCATAATCTATCACATTCCTTTATTGATATGCTGGTGTTCCATAACCTAAAATAACACTACTTCCAACATCATACACATTTTGTTTACACATATCTCCCCTAGTATTTCCTTCAATAGTATAAACTTTATTATTTTCTACTTTTTCTACAATACCAACGTGATCTGCCTTTCCATCATTTGAATCTGCCCAATCGAAGAAAATTATATCTCCGTGCTTTTGGTATATCTCCTCTACTTTGCCATAATTCACAAGTCTTAAACCAGGCAACTCCCTCACTTTCACATCCTGCAAATTTAGGTATTATTCCTGCCTCTATATAACCACATTCATTAGCACAAAAACTGACAAAACAAGCACACCATTCAACCCTAGATGAAAATCCATACCAACTCCAAAATGGTTGACCATCTATATTTCCTATATATTGTTTCGCCACTTCTACTATATCATTACTACCTGCTGAAGAACCATATAACATATATGACCACATTGAATTATATTCTTCTTTTCGAAGTTCAGCAAGTTGCTGTTTTTGTTTTGTATTCAAATTATACAATTCTATCATTTCTTGTAATGATTTACTTCTTACATCAATATGTAGCATTTTTATTTTTTTCTTTTCTGTTTTTATATTTCCATTTTCGTCTGTTATTTCATATTCTTTTTCTATTTCACTCACACTTGAAGTTATTGTATTCATTTTCCAGAATATTTCTTTAAGCTTGTTAATCTTATTATCATCTAATGTAATTACATCTGTTTGTTCCTCTCCATTACTTATTACTACTGCATATAGTGAAATTATATCTTTCCATTCTGCTTTATTAGAACTTATCTCATATTCGTTGTGTTCCATATTGTTTTGAATATCTGTTATTTTATTTGTAAATTCTGTATTAAGTTCTCTTATAACAGAGCTCATTGTTTTTTCTCCTACATCTTTTTCATTTGAAAAGAAGATTCCAAAAATAGATGTGCATATCATAGCAATTAAGCAAATAACTATAATTACTACTACTGCCACCCAACCTCCTGCAATAATTGCTGAAATAAGTGCCTTTGTTGCCATAATTATAGCTTTTATTATTGCTAATGTTGTTTTTATTGCTATCTTTGTTGCTTGTATTGCAGTTTTTGCAACTTGTTTTGTCATTTTTGCCGTTCTTTTAGCTAGTTTTACACTATTTTTTACTACTTGCTTTGTTGTCTTTATTGTTGTTTTTGCTGTTTTCCTTGTTGCTTTAACTGTATTTCTTACTGATTTTACTGTATTTTGAACTTTTTTTATATTTCTTTTCGCTTTGTTTATTGCAATTTTTCCTTTCTGTTTTACATTTTTTATTCCTTTCTCTGCCTTTTTTATTTGAATTTTTCCTTTTTTAATATTTTCTATTGTTTTTTTAAAATTTTGCTTTCCCTTTATGTTTAATTGTGGTGTATTATATATAATATCTTTCATTGTACTATTTACTTTGTTTTCTGCATATTCTTGTGCTGTATTTTCATTCTTTTCATAATTTTCTTTTGTTTTATTCCTTACACTTATTATATTTGATTTTAGATTTTGACCTACTATCGTTGATTTATCAAGTTTCTTTATACTAATTTCTTGTTTTTTCTTTGTTTTTATATCTGCCATTATTATTCCTCCAATTCTGCCTTTATTTTCTTTGCTACTACTACTAATCGCCCATTTTTGTTGGAATATTCGCAAGTAGATAATGTTATAAGTTTATCGCCATATTCTGCTGTACTTTTTGTTTCATAAAAAGAAAGTTCTTTACATTTTTGTATAAATGTATCGAACTCCTGCTTTGAACTACTATTTACAAATTTATAATATTCAAAACCTGTATATGCAACTGTTTTAAATACTGCAACTATTTCATAATTTGCCTTTTCATTTATTGTATTAAAACTTATTATTTTATGACTTTTATAAAATTCTTTCTTTTTATATTTTTCTAATTCTCCAAACATTTGATTTTTCTTAATATGATGACCATATATAATAACATTATCACTTGTTTGTATATTACAATACTCAGCAATATAAGGTGTTCCTAATTGTGAATATTCTTTGTAAAAGTTTTTTCTTAAATAATAATCTTTTCTACTATTTTCTGTCTGCATAACAGGGTAATTTATATTTGTATTTTCTATTTTTATCCAACCCATAAAATCATTATTCAATTCATATAATTGTTGCAAATTTATGCTTTCTTCTTTTTGTTTTATTTGTTCTTCTATCATAATATTTTTTAATTCTTCAAAAACTGTTTTTCTTTTTTATCTTCTTTTTCGTTTTTCACTATATATAAGACAGATACAATCAAACTAATTACAAAAGTAATTATTAATATTCTAATAATCCATTTTTTCAAAATTACCACTTCCTTTGCACAAAAAAAGCACTATATAACATAAGTTACACAGCACTTTCACTTTATTTTTTCATATTTATTGACTTTTTTATATAATTCGGTGTATAATAATTGTAGAAAGAGGAATCACAGATGTGTGGTTACCCCAATATTTTGAGAAAACGGCACACGCTCTGCAAAGCAAATGTGCCGTGTTTTTATTTTATCTGACTATTAACCCACTGTATGTATATAATACATAGCAAGGCTAAATTCATTGTTATTGAAATTATTAAACCTACTACTAGGAATGCCAAAATCTCTAACATAGCCTCACCCCCTAACTCTTGATAAGAAATCAAGGTCGAAGGGCAACACACACATCTGCTATTCTCACTTTCTACAAATAATATTTTATATTATTTTCTACTAAAAGTCTATATTTTTTTCTAAAATACTTCATTTAATTTTGTTGTCATTAATTTATATAATTCTGTATCTTTTGGAAATTTATTTATAAAAGGTATCAATGAATTTCCTATCTTTAATAGTCCGTGTCCTGCCTCAACATTTGTTATAAAGCTTAACTGTTGATCTGATATATTAAGTAATTTTGCAAGTTCTATTCTATCTGTACTTGCTTGATTAAGCATTATAATTAATTCACTATTAGCAAGCATTGTTCTTGCTAAATCACTTCTCAATAAATCTTCCACATTTTGTGTAATACCTGTACAACAAGCACCATATTTTCTAACTCTTTTCCATAAAGTAAAAAGGAAGTTAGCTGAATATTCATATTGAAATAATAAATATATTTCATCAATATAAATATATGTGCTTCTTCCTTTTTGTCTGTTTGCTGTTATTCTATTAAATATACTATCTAGTATTACTAACATTGCAATAGGTTGTAATTGTTTTTTTAATTCTAATATATTATAACAAACTAATCTATTGTGAATATTTACATTTGTTTGTTTTGCAAAAGTGTTCAGACTACCATTACTAAATAATTCTATTGCTAATGCTACATCTTTTGCCTCTTTTTCATTTTGTTTTAGTAATTCTTCTCTAAACTCTTTTAATGTTGGTGGTTCTCCCTCATAATCGTTATCTTGATATTTTTTATATACATTTGCTGTACATCTATCAATTATTGATCTTTGCTGTGGCTCTAATGCCTTTCCCATTAATTGCTCACATAATGAAAGTACAAACTCTGATTTTAGTACTATTATAATTTGCTTTATTTGTTTCTACTCCTAGCAATATTCGTTCTGCGTCTTTTATTGCCTCATCTGTTGCTACTGGAGTTATATCTATTGTTAATGTTAAGTTTTTGCTAATATCTGTTAGCTCTGCTATCATACTATCTTTTATAAATGAGGCATATTCTTTTAGAAATATTACTCTACCAAATTTATCTCCCATTTTAAAGTAATCCTTTTTAAACTCAAAACTATCTGGACATATATAATTTTTCTTTCTCGTATAATATATTTATAAATTAATAAGATTTACAACAAAATCTTACATATTTATCTATTTGATAACCTGTGGTATACTTAATATTGTAAAACTTAGGAAATTTGCCATCCTTTCTTGCATTTAGTTGCTCTCTAAGTATGCATTCCTTGTCACAGACATATTATTTTTTAACACGAATTTTGCATTATGCTTTATCTTCTCATCTATGTGTTGTCATAGATTGTAGCAAGAGGTTAAAAAGATATTGTTGATATGCTCATCGCGAGACTGCCTTTATTGTCTGTTCACAGGTTATCTTATTGTTTTACAATCTTTATATTTAGGAGGTGAATTATATAATGTCAACTAAAAATTATTTATACGTTGGTATTGATGTTTCTTTGAAATCTTTAATGACATGTATACAAGACATCTCTGGTGAAAACATTCTTAAACCTAAAAGCTTTTCAAACGATTCAGATGGTGTTAATAAACTTTTAGATACTATTTTATGTTTTGCTAATTCTTTAGATATTACTAATATTCTTATTGGTATTGAAGCAACTTCTGTCTATGGTACTCATCTTTTATATACTATTGCTGATTCTTCTGTTCTTAATAATTTTACTGTTCAGCTTTATTGCTTTGAGCCTAAAATTATTAAGAATTTTAGAGAATCTCTTGGCGATTTACCTAAAAATGATAAAATGGACAGTATTGTTATTGCTTCTCGCCTTAGACTTGGTAACTTACCTAATGAATTTTATATTAACTTTAATCAACTTGTTTTACAACGTTTAACTCGTTTTAGACAACATATTATTAAGTCTATTACTAGAGAAAAAACTTATTTAGTTAGCAACTTATTTTTAAAATTCAGTAAACTTACACAAACCAAAGTTCTTTCTATAATTTTGGTGCTACTGCTGAAATGCTTTTAACCGATATTTATTCTGCTGATGAAATCGCTTCTATGTCTATTGATGACATTATTTCTGCAATCGCTGAAGCTGGTAAAAATCATTTTGCAGATATTACTGAAACTGCTAACCTTATCAAGCAATCTGCTTCTAATTCATTTTCTTTAAAAAATGAATTAAATAGCTCTGTAAACATTGTTATTAAGGCTTGTTTTGAGAATATCTCTGCTCTTGAAAAATCTCTTAAATCTATCGAGACTTCTATTCAAAAGCAAGTTAAACAGTATTTCAAAAACGAATATACTATTTTAACTTCTATTGATGGTATTGGACCTGTTATTGCTGCTGGTATTATCGCCGAAATTGGTGATATTAACCGTTTTAGAAATGATGATGCTTTAGCTAAATTTGCTGGTCTTGTTTGGTCTCAATATCAATCTGGTGAATTTGAAGCAGAGGATACTTTCATTCGTAAAACTGGTAATGTGTACCTTAGAAATTATTTTTGCCAAGCTGCTAATTGTTTAAAAAATCTCAATAGCGACTTTTCAACATTCTATTCTCGCAAATTTAAAGAAGTTTCAAAACATCAACACAAACGTGCTATTGTTTTGACTGCTCGTAAGGCTGTAAGGGTTATTTTCGCTTTGCTACACGATAATCGTCTTTATACTTTGCCAAAGAAAGGGGAATTGCCTATTAAAAATTAAAAAATCAATTTAACATTTCCATTATTTTCCTTTTCAAAAATTACTTTAATTAGGCTTATTTGTTGTACCCTTTTTTCTCAAAAAATTTTTTGGGAATTTTTTATTTTTCTATTGACATATTACCGAATTACTTAAAATTTAGTCATAAAATAATGACTATGTTCTTTTTGCTGTTATGTAAAAAACGAATTGTATCTTTACAACTCGTTTATCTGCTATCTCTTAATTTATGCTTGTCCTTTATTTCTTGTCTTTTTAATGCTATATATAATCCTTTTATTTGTTCCTCGTTATTTATTTTTGATATTCTTATATCTCTTTTTAGAATAAATTCTTTTGGCATTTTAAAAGTTCCAATAGCTCCTCCACCGTCAAAGAAGTTATATCTTCCATCTTTATCTTTTCCTAAATAAATTGATATTACATCACTTTTCATTGAATTAGTTAGTGGTAGCTCTATACTACAAATCATTCCAGTTTGCATTTCTTCTAATATTTGTATCGAATCTTTTTCTTGCATTTCTTTCCCTCCTATTTTAATTATTTTATTTTTACGAATAATTTGTCGAATATTTATTTAAAGTTTCTTAAAATTGATTCTAGGAGCTTTTAACCATATATTTATGGTCATCTCTTATTTATTTATAATTTTAAGCAAAAAAATAAACGAATTGTTTTTTTCAATTCATTTATATAAATCTTGCAAACAGCTTATTTATCTAGCTTTCATCAATTTTATTTTTAAGGTCATCACTATATACTAAAAATGGTTTCCAACTATATGTCCTTCTTTTATCATTCTTTCTACTAATTCTGGTTCTGTATTAACATAGTGTGCTGTTATAAAAAAAGTTGCTGAAACTTTGTTTTCTTTTAATGTATCTAGAATTTTACTTGTATATCCTGCCTCATATCCTTCGTCAAATGTAAGATATAAGTGTTTTTTGTCTTTATTTCCTAGACAAATTCCATTGTTTCTTTCTAATATTTCTCTATTTTCTTTTCCTACATCTGGTTGCTCATGTGTTTTATTTCTTGATATTCCCCATCCTATTTTTTTATTATTGCTAACATTATTACTTGATGTAGTTTGAGTAGTTTTCTTGTCTTCTATAAATGAAGAGGCTGTTAGGATTGTTATCATTATTACTAATATTCCTATTTTATAAATATTTTTTAGTTGTTTTTTTGTAATAATATTCATTGTTTTTTCCTCCTACTTTATCCTTTATATAAATATATATTTTGTTTTTCGGATTTTATGAATTTCTTTTCAGTATTACTTTTATTGTCAAAATAATTTTATAATGTTTTTTCTTTTATTTTTGTTCTTCCTTAGAACTATTAGTTCATTTTAATTGGCAATTTATGGATAATTTTGTAAATTATCACTTGACAATATTCGTTTTTTAGAATATATTGTATTTGATTTTGGAAAATTTAGGTAATTTCTATTTTATTGTCAAAATTACCGTTTTTAACGATACGATACTAAATATATTTAAGGGGTGTATTTTATGTTAAATTTCGCAATTTGCGATGATAATTTAAGTATTTTAAATAAATTAGCAACTTTATTGAATGAAATTTTCTTAAAAAACGATTTTGAAGCTCAGATTACATTTAAATCTGATGATGTTGAAGCTTTATTGGAACATTTTGATGAAGAAAAAGTTGATGTTCTTTTATTAGATATAAATTTAAAATCCGATAAATCTGGTCTTGATTTGGCTGAAGAAATTCGAAAGAAAAACAAAGATGTTTATCTTATCTTTACAACTGCTCACTTAGAATACGCTATGGTTGCGTATAAATATAAAACTTTTGACTATTTACCAAAACCTGTAACTCTTGATAGATTAGAAGATACTGTTAAGAGACTATTTGAAGATGTCTATGGATTACCAAAAAAATATATTAAAATTGACAATAAGAACACCTTAGTTGATGAAGCTGCAATTCAATATATTTATAGAGATGGTATGAAATTAATTTTTCATACCTCTTCTTGTGACTACGAAACTTATAGTTCATTTAATAAAATATCTGATAGTTTACCTGAAACTTTTATTAGATGTCATAAGTCTTATATTGTAAATATAAATAATATAAAAAGTGTGGATCCTGTAACTTTAACTGTGTATTTTAATAATGATAGTTATTGCTATATTGGTCCTAAATTTAAAAATGAATTTTTGGAGGTTATAAAAGAACATGGAATTAATAAATAATATATGGATGGCTCTTAGCACACCAAATGAAACTATAATCAAATTACTTAATTTTCCACTAATATGCCTAGAAAATTTTTTATTAATGTTACTTTTTCTCATATTATCAAATAAAAAATCTTCAACAAAATCAAAAGTATTATATGTAATATTATCTTCAATAATAAATATAATATTTTTTAACATATTTTCACAACCAATTTATGTTTTTATGAATTTTGCAACTTTTATCTTATTAAGTTCAAAAATATTCAAGATACATATCTTAAACACTATGGTCTATGTATTAGCTACAGCATTAATATTTAATTTAATTAGTGCTCTTGTACTAAATCCATTTTTAGCTATAACACATTTATCTGCTGAGCAACTTCTAGTTATACCAATATATAAACTATTATTTCTTTTCATTATCTATAGTATTTTATTATTAATAATGTTAGCTTTAAAGAAATTTAATATTACAAAATATAAATTTGATAATATTGATAAAAAAACAAGATTTATAATTTTTATAAATTTTATATTAGGAACCTGCGCTTTGGTACTACATTCAGTTATAACATTCTACTATATTAATGTTTTACCAATTTTCATTACTTTTTTAAGTTTTATTATATTACTTGCATACTTAATGGTAAGTATTTATAGTATGACAAGAGTTATAAAATTAGTCCAAACAAAAGAACAATTAGAAACTGCTGAAGAATATAATAAAACTCTACGAATTTTACATGATAATGTAAGAGGTTTTAAACATGATTTCGATAACATTGTTACAACTATTGGTGGATTTATTAAAACAAATGATATGGATGGATTACAAAAATATTATTATCAATTAGAAGATGATTGTCAAAAAGTAAGTAGTTTATATGTATTAAACCCCGAAATTATTAATAATCCAGGTATATACAATTTATTAAGCATTAAACATAGAGAAGCAGAAAGTAAAAATATAAAAGTTAATATGTCTTTATTACTTGACCTAAATAATTTAAAAATGAAAATTTATGAATTTGCAAGAATTTTAGGAATATTACTTGATAATGCAATTGAAGCAAGTGAAGAATGTGAAGATAAAATTATTAATATCATTTTTAGAGATGACGATAAAAGGCATCGTCAATTAATAACTATTGAAAATACTTTTAAAAACAAAGATGTAGATACTACTAAAATTTTTGGAAAAGGTATATCTGGTAAGCCAAATCATACTGGTCTTGGGTTATGGGAAGTAAATAAAATTTTAAGAAAAAATACAAATGTTTCTTTATTTACAAGTAAAAATGATAAATATTTTTCTCAACAATTAGAGATATATTATTAAACAAAATAGAATTAAATTAATAACGGTAGTTTAAAATATAATAAGTCCAACTTTATGGTTGGGCTTTTATTATAAATATTTTATCATAAAATAATTGTTTGCATAAAAATAAACTATTCTAGAATATATAGTATATTTCTAAAATAGTTTTATGATGATTATTTGTAAAACAACTACTTAAGTTATTTTTATTACCACTTCACTTTAGTCTTTTTTTATTAAAGATGCTGGCATTTTTGGTTGATGAAATACTGCTAAAACCATACAAGCACTATTTGTATATTTAGCATATTTTTCAGCAACTTTTCTTAACATTTTTAACATAGCAAATCCCTCCTTTTTATTTATTTAATTTATTATTTTAACAAATTAACCTAATCCATAAACTTCATATCCATATTTATTCTTAGTCATTTTATAAGCCAGTTTCGTTATATTTAATGTTTGCACTAGATTTCCTATAATTAGTATGTTAGAAATAACATTATCCTTTATAATTAATCCTAGCACCATTCCAATTGTAAAAGTTAGATACGACATTATTTGTTTCTTTTTTCTTTCTTTCTTTGATAATATTGGAACATTTTCTGTGTCAGCTGGAGCATATAGTTTTATCATTATCATTCCAAAGAGCCATCCAAATATCACTAATAAATATTTTATTGTTTCACCTATTACTATATTTTTACTCAAAAATGCTACTCCACAATAAAATAAAGTAGTTCCTATAATACAGCCTAGATGTGTCTTTAAATGAAATCCACCTGAAGCTCCTCTATATGGCAATAAAATAATAAACATAAATAATACTTCTTTTAATATTCCTAATACCCAAGAAATAAAAAACAATAAAAATATTTTTGGTATTTCTCCTATTATATTTTGTAGCCCATAATTTATTATTTCTGCTTTTTCTTCATCTATATCTGGCATTTCTTTTTGTATTTTTTTGGTTAAAAATGTGCATATCTTGTCTATCATTTTCTCACCTCAATTCTTAACTGTCCTTATTCTATCAATAATTTTTTAAACTTGATTATTTCTTTTATAAAATCCCACAAATTGCTCGCCAAAATTTTCTATTTATATTTTTATAAAAATTTTATTTTACAAAATCTTCTTATGGTGATTTGTTATATATTTTTCACCTTATTATAAATTAAAATCTATTTTTCTCTATTTAAAATTTTAATTATATTTACTAATTAAAAAATAACAGCTTAATTACTTAAAATCTCGTAACTAAACTGTTATTTCTTTAAATTTCTTTTAATATACACCATGTTCCAACACTATCAGGAAAATCTGTAAACTCCATTTCTTTCTTTGTAATTGGATGTATAATTGTTAACTTATATGCCCAAAGAGCAATTTGTTTTCCTTTTCCTCTTGTTCCATACTTTTGGTCTCCAAATATACTATGCTTAAAATTAGCTAGTTGCACTCGAATTTGATGATGTCTTCCTGTATGTAAATTTATTTTTACCAAACTTAAATTTTTCACATTATTATATTTTAAAACTTCATAATCCAAACTTGCTAATTTTGCATTCTTTTTTTCTTTATTTACTACTTTACTTATATTATTTCTTTCATCTTTATATAAATAATCTTTTAAGCTTCCTTTTACTTGTTCAAATTTGCCATCAACTACTGCTAAATATTCTTTTTTAAATATTTTTTCTCTTACTTGATTACTAAGCCTAGACGCAGCTTTTGATGTCTTTGCAAAAATCATTATTCCTCCAACTGGTCTATCAAGTCTATGAACTAATCCCAAATATACATTTCCTGGTTTATTATATTTTTCTTTTATGTATTCTTTTACAATTGTAAGCATATCAATATCACCTGTTTTATCTGATTGAGATGGTATATTAGGCTTTTTTTCTACAACTATTATATGATTATCTTCATATATTACTTTTAATTCTTGCATTTTTTCTCCCATCTCCCATATATTCCACACGGTAATATAAGTTTTGAATTTTCCATTGGCAAACCTATTTCTCCTGCATCAATTTCTCCTCTATATTTTTTATCAATTACCATATTTAATATATTTTTTAATACTTGACTTGAAATTCCTGTTGTATATGAATTTATTAAGAAAAATAATGGATCATCTGATAACACATTTGAACATAATTCAACCAAATCATATATATTGTTTTCAAATTGCCATACTTCTCCTTTTGCACCTCTTCCATAAGAAGGTGGGTCCATAATTATCGCATCATATTTGTTTCCTCTTCTAATTTCTCTATTAACAAACTTAACAACATCATCTATTATAAATCTAACTGGTCTCTCTTGTAATCCTGAAGATATTACATTTTCTTTAGCCCATGTTGTCATTCCTTTAGAACTATCAACATGACAAACAGATGCACCTGCTGATAAACAAGCAACAGTTGCTCCTCCTGTGTATGCAAATAAATTTAATACTTTTACTTCCTTTTTATTTTTCTTTTCTTTTTGTATTTTCTCTATCATCCAGTCCCAGTTAACTGCTTGTTCTGGAAATAATCCTGTATGTTTAAATCCCATTGGTTTTATATTAAATATCAATTTTTTATATTTTACCTGCCATTGTTTCGGCATTTTCTTTTTAAATTCCCAAGCTCCACCACCAGTTTTGCTTCTATGGTATTCAGCATTTATTTCTTTCCATTTACTTGGAAAGGTTTTACTTTTCCAAATAATTTGAGGATCTGGTCTTGACAAAACTACATCTCCCCATCTTTCTAATTTTTGACCATCAGCCATATCTAATATTTTATAATCTTTCCATTCATTCGCTAGTCTCATAATTTATTTGTAGTTAAAATACTACTCTCCCTTCAATTAATAATTATTATCTTATTATATTTACATTTAATCTTAATTAGTATTTTAACATAATTTTACTTAAAAACCAAGCTTTTTCTTACTTTTAAATTTCTATTATTTTTTTAAATTGTGTATATTTCCAATATATATTTTTTTTATTATTTGATTATACTATTAATTTAATATAATTTTTGTAATAAATTCATAAAATTATATACCATTACTATATTGATTGTTGAAAATACAATTAAAACAGTAATAGTTATTGTTAACCATTTATGTCTTTTTATTTTTTCTTTCATTTTATGAAAATTTACATTATTTATAATTTTTATTCTTTTTACTTCTGCTCTCCCATTTATTTTTAATATATTTTCATTTGTATATTGCATAATACATCCCTCCTATTATATGTATATGCTATTATTTTACAATTATTCCAAAAAAAGAAGAATTACTTTTAAGACATTTAAAATTCACATAGATATAAAATCTAGTAAATAAAATGCTTATTGGTAATTCTTCCCCTTCTTTTCTAATCGTCCTCACTTTTCTTATGTGTTTTCTTTGCAATTAAATATGTTACACATATTCCTGATGTAACTCCCGACAAAACTAAGCATACTATCATATTCCATGACCAAGTTCCATAGAATTCCTTATAAATACTTATGATTCTGTCAACATTACAAATTGCTCCTAGGACTATTAATGTTATTGTAAAAATAACTACTAACATTAACATAAAAACAATTAGCTTCCGAATTCTCCAAAATAATTTTTTCATGCTATTACCTCCTATTTGAGCTTTTGCCATTTACTTTATAATTATACTATATTATTTATATTTTGGCAACTTTATGTATATCTACATTTTAATTGATTTTTTTTAAATTAAATGATATACTCTTAAGGTCACAAAGAATATTCTTTTATACTTTTATCAGCAAGGAGGTACATCATGAACAAAAAAGTAGTAGTAGCAGTATCTATTTTGGCTATTTGTTCTGGATTGTGTATAATTTATACTTTACTCAAGAAAATTTGTAGTCAAAAGAATAACAAGATTATTCCCGCTAGTTCTGTATACAGAGCCATATGGAATACTCAAAAATCCTGCCAAGAATCCAAATAATCTTTAAAGGATTTTACATGTAAAAAGAAAATCTAGTTGCACAAATGACTAGATTTTCTTTTTCTTATTTCCATTAAAAATTTTATTAATTTCATATATTTTATAATTATTTATTAGCAAACTATTTACTTAAATTTTTTATATTTTCAGCAATCTTTTTTGTTATTCCATTTACATTCATTAACTCCTGAACAGTCGCTTCCTTAATCTTTGATACACTTCCAAATTTCTTTAATAACTCTCTTTTTCTTTTTTCTCCAATTCCTGCAATATCATCTAATTCAGATTTTGTCGTGGCTTTATCTCTTAGTTTTCTATGATATGTTATTGCAGTATCATGAACTGTATCTTGAAATCTTGTAATTAAATTCATTAAAGTTTCTGATATTTCTAGTTCTTCCCTATTTTCATTCATTAAAGCTCTTGTTTGATGTTTATCATTTTTTACCATTCCATATACTGCTATATTTACTCCATCATTTCTATATTTTTCTATTGCTCTTTTTGTAGCTTTTATTTGTGTTATTCCTCCATCTGCAAATATTACATCTGGCAATGTTCCAAATCCCCCATTTGCATCTTCAATAGAATGTTTAATTCGTCTTGTTATAACCTCTTCCATACATTTAGGGTCATCTTGTCCATAAACTGTTTTTATTTTAAATCTTCTTGATAAATTTTTCTTGATTACTCCATCTTGCATTACACACATTGCTGCTACCATATACTCTCCTGATATATTTGATATATCATATGTTTCTATTTTTCTTGGAAGTTTATCTAAGTTTAATACATTTTTTAATTCTATTAATATTTCACTTTTATCTTTTTCTTTATTTTGTAATGTAACTTTTGCATTATTTTCTGCCATTTCAACAAATCTTAGTTTTTCGCCCTTTTTAGGAGTTTTTATTTCCACTTTTTTTCCTAATTCTGTTGATAACCATTGTTCAATTGCTTCTTTATCTTCTATTTCTTCTTTTATCATTATTTTGTTTGGGATATTGGGATTATCAAAATAATATTGCTTTATAAATCCTGATAATATTTCCTTATCTTCCATATCTTTTAAATCTTTATAGAAGTAATGTTCTCTACCTATCATTTTACTTCCTCTAACAAAAAATATTTCTATACATAGTTCTAATTCTGTTTTTGCTAGTCCTATTACATCTATATTATTTTCTGAAATATTTGATACTTTTTGCTTTGTTGATACTCTTTCTATTGCTTGAATTTTATCTCGTAAATATGCTGCTTTTTCATAATCCATTTTTTCTGCTGCTGTTTTCATTTGTTCTTGTATTTCTTTTATAATTTTACTTGTCTTTCCTTCAAGTAAATCTATTATTTCATTTATTTGATTCCTATACTCTTCTTTGTCAACATTTCCCATACATGGAGCTAAGCAACGATTTATATGATAGTTTAAACATGGTCTTGTTCTGTCTTTTAGTACTTTACATTGATGTATTTTATATCTTTCTTTTATAAAATCTAGCATCTCTTTTGCTGCTCCTGGATTTGCATATGGTCCAAAGTACTTTGAACCATCATTTATTATTCTTCTTGTATAATATACTCCCGGATAGTCTGATTTTATGTCTATTTTTATATATGGATATGTTTTGTCATCTTTCAATAGCACATTAAATTTAGGTCTATTTTTCTTAATTAAATTACATTCTAATATAAGCGCTTCTGCTTCATTGTCAACAACTATATATTCAAAATGGTCTATCAGACTTACCATTTTTTCTATTCTTGCAGTTTTATTGTTTTTTCTGAAATACTGTCTTACTCTATTTCTTAATGACACTGCTTTTCCAACATATATTATGTTATCATCTTTATCTCTCATAACATATACGCCAGGTTTTGATGGCAATTTTTTTAGTTCTTCTTCTATATTGAACATTTTAATTCCTCTTCATTATTTATTATTCAATTCATTATACTAAATACCGTATTTTATGTCAAATGCAATTTTGATTTTTGAACTTTAAAAGTGCTATATAAATAAAAAACTAACCAATATCAAATGTAATCTTAATCCTCATATATGAATACTTATAAGAATTTAATACATCTAACTTGGTCAGTTTTTATCTACTAATTAGTTTTTTGTTTTGGTTCAATATCGTCTGGATATTGCCATTCAAAAAATTTTTTAGATAACATTTGTGCCATTTTCAGGTCTTTGTACTTTATTTTTCTTTTTGGAAGTGTGTTTATAACTTGTGAAAATGTTATTAAAATACTATATATCAAATATTTCAATACTTCTCTCCCCAAACACATTGCCCAAAAAATTAATGTTAAAAATATAATTGAAAATAATAATCCTTGAATAGTATATATCATAAATTTATCTATAAACTGAGTTCTATTTATAATATCTACTGAAATTATCATTATAAGTATATTTGAAATAAGTAATGTCATATCTTCTTCTAATATAAAATCACCATATAATCCTCCACATTCTAAAGTAAATCTACTCACTTTTCTTAATTCTTTTATACTTTTGGGATATGTTTGATATTTTTCAATATAGTTACACATCATATGTTCTGCTGAATGCTTACTTCTTTCTGCTTTTCTATTTTTTTCATATCTAAAAGCTTTTATATATTCAAAAAACAGCATAAATAAAATAGCTATAAAAATTATAACTAAACAAATTTCAATTTTTCCTACCATATTATATATGAAATTATAAACATTCTCTTCAAAAACATTTTCAATAATCATCGTTAATATTAATAAACTTATAAATTGTATTCTATATTTATTATTTATCATTATCAACGAAAATAATAAACTCCAATATGTATTTAACAATATAATTATTAATATATCTTCCATCATTAAGTACTTTAATATTATACTATTAATTGATAGCCATAATATATATATATAATTACATACTAAAAAATATAAAGTAGTTTTTATTATTTCTTTTACATTACCTTTTAAAAAATCTTCAGTTATTCTTTGATTATACCGTGCATTTTCCTTTTCTAAAAATATTTTTATCCTCCCTGTTTTATTCTCAGCCACCAAATGATAATCGTCTGCTTCATTATTTGAATATGCTATTATCCGTCTACTTGTTGACTCTGCATGATTAATAACTTTTTTTTCTTTTTTTTGCATTATCTTGAACCTCCTAATATTTTTATAAAAAATATTATAATATAATTAAAATATTATGTCAAATTGTTTGTGTGAATTACATTTAATAAAATAACTGTTTAAATTTTTCGACTTAACTTTTATATTTCACAAAATTTTTTTAATATATTTTTATAATGTACTTGCTCAATTTTATATTTTATTGTAATATAATACAGTAATATTAAAGCCATGCAAATTACATTAAATTAGAAAGGAGTTTTAATATATAATTAGCGCCTGGACACAAGTTCTTCTAGTGTTGACGAGGTTCAAAGTTATCGAATTTTCGGCGGATGCTTTGATGGCTCAACTTATAGTCATTAGTATTATACAAAAAATTGTAGTAATACAGTAACAAAAAATAATACATATAAGTTTTATTTGCATGCCTTAATTCCAAAATATTTAGGAGGTTTATTATGTGTGGAATTGTAGGTTATATAGGAAAACAAAAAGCTAGTCCAATCTTAATTAATGGACTTATTAGATTAGAATATAGAGGTTATGATTCAGCTGGTATTTCAACTATTGAATCTGACGGTCTATCAATTATGAAAAATAAAGGAAGAGTAAAAAATTTATATGATTTAGATGGTATTGATAAATTAGAGGGAACTATTGGTATAGCTCATACTAGATGGGCAACTCATGGAAAGCCATCAAAAGAAAATGCTCACCCTCATCAAGATAATTCAAAAACTTTTAGTGTTGTGCACAATGGAATTGTTGAAAATTACAATGCTCTAAGAAAATTTTTAACTGATAATGGTTATAAATTTATTTCAGAAACAGATACTGAAATAATACCAAATTTAATTGATTATTATTATAATAAACAAAATAACAATAAATTAGAAAATAATGATATTCAAAAATTTTTAACAGCTGTAAAAAATGCTTGTTCAAATTTAAAAGGAAGTTTTGCACTAGAAATCATATGTAAAGACTTCCCAGATAATATGATTGTAGTTAGAAAAGATAGTCCTTTAGTAATAGGAAAAGGAGATGGAGAAAATTATATTTCTTCTGATATTCCTGCTATATTATCTTTTACTAGAAATTTCTATTTATTAAATGATTATGAATTTGCACTACTTTCAAGAGATAATATTGAATTTTATGATAAAAATTTAAATCCAATAGATAAAAAACAAAAAACTATTGAATGGGATGCTACAAGTAGCGAAAAAAATGGATTTGACGATTTTATGTTAAAAGAAATTTATGAGCAACCTACATCAATTAGAGAAACTATTGGCTCAAAATTTAGTGAAAACTCTAAATGTGAATTTGAAGAATTAAATTTCTCAAAAGAATATTTAAGTAGTATAAATAAAATATATATAGTAGCTTGTGGAACCGCAATGCATGCTGGATTAGTTGCCAAAAATGCTATAGAAAAATTATGCAAAATAAATACTGAAGTTGATATTGCTTCTGAATTTAGATATAGAGAACCATTAATAGATAGTACAACATTATGTATTTTTATTTCACAATCAGGTGAAACTGCTGATACTATTGCTGCTTTAAAATTATCTAAAGAAAAAGGAGCAAAAACTATTGCTATTTCTAATGTTATAGGAAGTTCAATAACTAGAGAAGCAGACTACTCTTTATATACACATGCTGGTCCAGAAATAGCTGTTGCTTCAACTAAAGCATATACTTCTCAAGTAATATTATTAGTAATTCTTGCAATTTACTTTGCTGAAATCTTAGAAATTGAAAACAAAAATTTAAGTGATTTAAAGAAAGAAATCTTAGAATTGCCAAAAAAAGTTGAAGAAACTTTATCAGTTTCTGAAAGCATTAAAAAAATTGCCAAAACTATATTCCAAGAAAAAGACATATTCTTCTTAGGAAGAGGTATTGACGAAACAGTTGCCAGAGAAGGTTGTTTGAAATTAAAAGAAATTTCTTATATACACTCTGAAAGCTATCCAGCTGGAGAATTAAAACATGGGCCTATTGCTTTAATTGAAAATGGAATTACTGTTATTGGAATATTAACAGATTCTAATTTAGTTGAAAAATCTATTAGCAATCTTCAAGAAGTAATTACTCGTGGAGCAAAAACATTAGTTATCACTAATCAAAAATTAAATAAAGATTTGTTTGATTTTGTTATTGAGATACCTGAAACTAATAGCTTTGTTTCACCAATATTGTCTATCATTCCTTTACAACTACTTTCTTATTATATTTCAAAAGAAAAAGGATTAGATGTTGATAAACCTAGAAATCTAGCAAAATCAGTAACTGTAGAATAAAAAATGATTTTGTGATTTTGGGGTCGGAGTGAAAAATCACTCCGACCCCAAAATCACAAAATCATTGTATCAGTAACTTTATTATAACTATCAATACCGCACCTGGTATTCCTAATAATCCAACTATTATACTCGTAAAAATATTTAAACCTATATGAAAATTATATATACTTCCTATTAAATTGATTATATAAATACAAACTCCACCTAAAATAGAGTTAAAAATCAACTTAAGTATTTTCTTTATTGGAACTATAAAGAACCTTCCAAAAAGAAATATAAAACATATACATGCTAAATATGTTAATATATTAAAGTTCATAAATCCCTCCCTATAAAATGATAATCAATATTTATTATCATTTTTATGTTTGGAATAGGACATATATTACTTTTCTAACTTACTTCTTCATTATCTTCTAAATATTTCATTTCTCCTATCATATCGACCGTGAGCCCTTTTGTTTTTGCAAGTTTTATTAAATAGTTTAATTTTGCTTGATTTGCTTTAATTTGATAAATATAATAATCTATCAAATCATCATTTGCGAATTCATAATTTGTATTAGCAGTTTTTATTTCTTCTTTTGTTAATATAATATTTCTTATTAATTCAATTTCTTTTTGAATTTCTGTCTTAGTTACTATTTCTTGCTCTTTTAAATATTCTTGTCCATAATTCATCCATATTACCTCTTTCCAATTTTTGTATTATTATATTCTCTTTTATTCTTTTTATACATATATCTTTAAGAGTCTTATTTCTTTATAATTCTAAAATACTATATAGTTTCACTACTTTTATCACAAATTTCCCTAAAAGACTTGTTTTTTTCGCTATTTTGTAAGATAATATATATGTGTAAAATTGTTTTTTGAAAGGATAATTTTAATGAAAATAATAGATAAATTTTTGAAAAAATTAAATACAAGTAGAAATACTTTTGCAACCTATATATTAACCTTAATTACTATATATTTAGTAGTTGATAGATTAGTTGAAATGCTATTAATGATATTTACAGGAGTTTCTTATTCATATTGGGGACCTATTCAATATACTTTTGCACTTGCCTGTCCTATTTTTGCATTTTTATTTTCAGGTGCTTCTGAATTTTCAAGTTCAAAAAATAAAAAAGTTACTATTTTTTATATTTTTGTAATTGGGTTATATATAATAGCGATTTCAATGTTTACTCAGTGGCTTAATATGGGAGTTTGGTTATTAATGCTCTCTGTTCCAAACTATGTAGAAATTATAACTGACTTTGCTGATGTAGTTAGACCTGCTTTTATAAGTATTTCATTATTTTTACCATTAGCTACATTTTTCCCATTATTCAAAGGATTATATATGGGAGTAAATGATAGTCTAGATCAAGTTCGTTCAATTTGGGATTATGGTGGAATTGATTTATCTGATAAAACTAAAAATCGTGGAACTTACACTTGTGAGGTTTATTTATGTTCAGATGATGAAACAGGAAAAAACATAACAATTCCTGAAGCTTCTAGATATCAATCATTATTTGTATGCGGTGGTTCTGGAAGTGGTAAAACTTCTCTAGTATTTGAACCACTTATATCTAGAGATATTGAAAGAAAATACTTCTTTAGAGAAGTTTCTAAAGAGATGGGAATAACTGCTTTAAAAACTAAAATTGCTTATCTAGATAAACCTTATAACAACGACTACTTAAACAAAAACTTTAGGTTAAATATGTTACGCCCTGTTGAAGGGAAAGAAGAAGTTTATAATGCTTATATGAAAAAACTTATTCTAGGTAAAGAAAATGGAAGTAATATTTATAAAAATTTAGGACTAACTGTAATGTCACCTGATTATGAATTAATTCAACACATGCAAGATGTTTGTAAAAATTATGGTTTTGAATATAACATAGTAGACCCTAATAATTCAACTTCAGTTGGATTAAATCCATTTATTTATGATGAGCCAACAAAAATAGCATTAACAATATCAGCAACTTTAAAAACTATGTTTGTTAGTTCTCACGAATCAGAAGAAATATTTAGAGAAGATTTTTCTATACAAGCAATTGAAAACTTAGCTATAATTTTAAAAGAAATGTACCCTAGAATGAACGAAGGTTCATTGCCTAATATGTACGATATGTTAAAAATGTTTACAAATTTTGATTTAATTGAAAAAATGTGTGAAATATTAGCACATGATGAAGTTCTAAAAGAAAAATATGCTGTTCAACTTGCATATTTCAGAAAACATTTTTACAAAAATTCTTCAAATAAAGAACAAACAGAAAAATATATTGCTCCAACAGTTGCTCAATTAGACAATATTCTTAGAATTCCAGGAGTAAAATCAATTTTATGTAACAGACATAATAATATTAATTTTGATGACTGCTTAAAAAATGGTGAAATAACATTTATTTGCACAAGGCGAGGAGATTTAGGAGCTTTTGCTCATAAAGCATTCGGCTTATTCTTCTTAATTTCAATGCAAAATGCTGTTTTAAGAAGACCGGGAACAGAAAATACTAGAGTTCCAAACTTCTTATATATAGATGAATTTCCAGACTTTATTTGTAAAGCTACTGAAGCAATATTTACAATGTATAGAAAATATAAAGTAGGAACTGTTATTTCAGCACAAAATTTAGCACAATTAAGTGACTCACCTGAAAAATCTAGTCAAAGAAACACTCTTTTAGCTAACTGTGCTAATAAAATATTCACTGGAAATGGAGTTATTGAAGAACTTGAATGGTGGTCTTCTGAGTTTGGTAAGAAAAGAGAATGGACTTTTGGAAATACAATAGATTTTAAAACAGGAGAATATGATTCAAAACATGGAAATGTAAAATGGGCATTTGTAGATTATTTCTCTTCTGGAAAATTGCAGGGAGCTATAACAGATAAAAAATGTGCTTATAAAGTAAAAGATTTAGGTGGTAAATTTTTAGTTGGTCTTGGTAAATTTAATTACCTAGAAGCTAAATACAAAGAGTGCCAGAAAATAAAATTCTTTGATTTTGGTAAATATTCTGATGGTGTTACTACTGCTACTGAAGATGATAATGATGTAAGAAGAAAAAAATTCGATATAAAAAATCTTGATTTTACTGATGAAAGAAATGAAATTGACCCTATTCAAACTGATACAACAGATTCAAAATTCTTATTTGATAATGATGATGCTGTAATAGTTAACTTGAAAAAAGGAAATCCAAATAATTAAAATTTTATAATAAAAAACTATCGCTTGATAGTTTTTTATTTTTCTCATTTATATACATAATTGGGACAAATAAGGATTAAATAAACAACACCTCTTTGCATTTGGTCGGCAGATGTGTTGTTTTATCCTATACTACTTGTAAATTAAAAATCTGTAATACAATTCCTGAAACTACACCAATCCCATATAACAATAAAGTAATCTTTATATTTTCTTTTATTCCTTTATTAGTCTTAAATAGTACTGCTAGTCCTACTCCAGCTCCTACTAATAAACCTGAAATCATTGTAGCTGCTGTAATCATATTTTCTAAATACATTTGTGTTATTAATACAGAAGAAGCACAGTTTGGTATTAAACCTATTAATCCCGCTATCATTGGACCCAATATTGGTCTATTTAGCATAAATCCTGCTATTGTTTCCTCTCCTATAAAATATATTGCTAAATTAATAACTGATGTTATTATTAAAATAAATAGAAATATGCTAACAGTATGTTTAGTTGCTGATTTTACAATTCCATGTTCACAATCGCAATGTTCTTTTTCGCATAAATCTACTATTTTTTCCTCTTCTTCTTTTCCCTTATTTTTTAGTCTAATAGCAAAATCTATTATAAATCCTGCTATCATTCCTATTAATAATTTTATTCCTAAAATCTTTAATATAACCCAAATTGAAACTCCCTCTGATATAAATATCGGTAGCATTTCATCAGAAGTAGATAGATATACTGCTATTAAGGTTCCCAATGTAATGACTCTTGCTGAGTATAGATTAGTTGCTGATACCGAAAATCCACATTGTGGAAATACTCCTAAAACACTTCCTATTAATGGTCCAAATTTTCCTGATTTTTTTATTGTATTTTTCGTTTTCTCTTTAGTCTTGTGTTCTATGTATTCCATTATTAAATATGTTAAAAACAAAAATGGAATTAATTTTATACTATCTATTATTGCATCTTGAAAGACTTCTAACATTTTTTATCTTGTATAACCAATTATATAGAAATATTAATCTATTTAATTGATTAATCCCTCCTATTCTTTTTCTTTAGCAATAATATTATCATATTATTAAGAGTTTTGCAACATTTCTACTCTTAATAAAAATATTACAAAACTCTTCTATAATTCTTAATTTATTCATTTATTTAGTTCTTATATTTTATCTTCTCCTGTACCTACCACAAATACATCCTGTTCTCCCATTATTATTAGAATTTGGTATTACATTTATCCTTGTGTCTACTATGTCATCATTTCTACAAGAACAATCACCATTCCTTACTCTTATCACACCATTTATAATATTAGTGTTTTGACAACTACAATTCCAATTTCCTGTTTCTTGACAATTGCTATTTGAATTTATTGTTATTAAGCCATTAAAGTTTCCCATCTCATTACAATTATCATTTCTTCTATCACAACAATTATTTCTTTCTCTTCTTCTACATTCATTACTATCTTCTCTAAGCCACTTACATATTAAACATGTAATAAATGCCGTTATATAACTTATTATTGCATATATAATAGTAATAACTAGAATAATTAAATTATTAACTATAAAAGCTAATAACAGACCAATTACAAATATTATCGATGCAACTAGTATTGGATTTTTTAAAATTTTTTGTAAAGCTATAGATATAATAATAACTGCTAGTGGAAATGCAAAAAATATAAGTAAAAATTCCATAATTTTTCTCCTTTTCTTTTTACTTTATTTTATGCATTTTTCTGATATATGGTTAACAAAAAATTTAATTATATTCAACTTTTAATAGATATAACCCCTGTGGTGGCATTGTTTTTCCTGCATTTTCTCTTTTTTCTGATTTTATTATTTCTTTTATTTCTTGTGGCTTAATTTTTCCTGTTCCTACTTCTACTAATGTTCCTACTATTATTCTGACCATGTTATATAAAAAACCATTTCCTGTTAATTCTATATATATCTTATTGTCTTCCTTTTCAATAACCTCTGCTTTATAAATCGTTCTTACACTGCTTTTACTACTTGTTCCACTTGCTTTAAAGGCTTTAAAGTCGTGTTCTCCTTCAAAGTATTTTATTGCTTCTTTCATTTTTTCTATGTCTAATTTCATAGGAATATGTGTTTCAAAATTCCTATAAATTGCCGTACCATATTCTGAATTATTTATAATATATCTATATGTTTTTCTCTTACAACTTAATCTACTATGAAATCTTTCATCTACCTCTTCTGCTGATTTTATTATTATTGATTTTTTTAAATTAGAGTTAATAGCTATTGGGAATTTTTCTATTGGAATATTAGAATTTGTTTTAAAATTAGCAACTTGTCCAATAGCATGCACTCCTGCATCTGTTCTTCCTGATGCCATTAAATCTACTTTTTCGCCTGTTATTCTTTCTATCGCCTGCTCTATTGTGCCTTGAATATTCAATTTGTTTGGTTGTTTTTGCCATCCATTATAGTCCTTTCCATCATATTCTATGGTTAATCTTATATTTCTCACTTTTTTCCTCACTTCAAATTTATTTTTAACTAGAATTTTTATAAAATTTTAGGTCACTCCTTGTATATAGAGCAACCTATCTTAATTTTTATTATTACACATTTTTATTATCGTTTTCTTTTGTATTTTCTTTATCATTTGCAGAATTTCTTAAGTTTTCTCTTATTTGCATTATTTTATTTCTTCTTTCTTTCTTCTCTACTGCAAATCTTTTTGTCACTACATTACTAATTAATATTTTCTTTAATGTATCTTCTCTAACATCTGCTATTAAAGTACCATCTTTTGCAATAGATATTTTTCCTGTTTCTTCTGAAACTACTACTACTATGCTATCTGATTCTTTTGAAATTCCAATTGCTGCTCTGTGTCTTGTTCCTAATTCTTTTGCTATATCCTTATCATCTGCCAAGGGTAATACACATGCTGCTGCTGCTATTTTATTTCCTGAAATTACAACTGCTCCATCATGTAGTGGTGTTTTTGGCTCAAATATATTTACTAAAAGTTGTGGAGATACATCTGCATTTAGTGGAATTCCTCCTGATATAATGTCTTGTATTTTTATATCTCTTTCTATAACTATTAATGCTCCTGTTTTTGCTTTTGCAAGTTCTGTTGCTGCTATTACAACTTTATAAATATCTTCTTTTGTTTTAGTTGCTAAATCTTTATCTATTCCAAAAAATTTTGTAAGTTTATTTGTTCCTAATTGTTCTAATCCTCTTCTAAGCTCCGGCTGGAATATCACTATTATTGCTATAACTCCTAAATTCATTATTCCAGTTAAAATCCAATTTAGAATTTTCAGGTTTAATAATCCACTTATCCAAGTAACTACAATTAATAATGCAATTCCCTTTATTAATTGCCATGCCCTAGAACCTTTAACTACTTTTAGAAAACAATATATTAAAAATATAACTATTGCTATATCTAATATTAATGTTACTAATTCAAAAGGATTTTCTTGTAAAGATTTGATATAACTTAATATGTTATCTTTGTAGAAATCTTCCCAATTCATTCCAAAATCAATTATCATATTTCATCCCTTCTTCTATTACATTAGTGCAAATATTAGTGTTGATGCTCCTGCTAATAACATTAATAATGCTAATATTCCAGCCATTACTTTTACAAATATTTGTCCTTTATCATATCTTTTTGTTTCTTGTTTTTCCTTTTTCATATCCTCAACTCCTCATATATTATAAATATATTCCTTTAAAATTTATTAATACAAAATAAATTATAACATATATTTATATCTTTTTAAATAGTTTTTTATTTAATAACTGAAATTATAGTCTTTAATTTTTCTACTTTCTCACTTGAATACTTAAATATTTCTAATATTCTTTTTTGTGCTTGTAAAACTAGATTTTCTTCATTGACAAATATCTCTGCAATCTCTTCTCCTTTTTTTACATAGTCTCCTACTTTTTTCTTTATTTTTACTCCAACTGTGTTATCAATTTCATCTTCTTTTCTGATTCTTCCAGCTCCTAAATTACATACTAATTTTCCTATTTCTTTTGCATTAATACTCCTGATATATCCTTCTTCTAAACTATATATTTTTTCTACATATTTAGCTCTTTCAAATTTACTTGTATCTTTTAAATATTCTATATTTCCACCTTGTTTTTCTACTAACTCTAAAAATTTATTGAAAGCTTTTCCATTTAATATATTTCCCATTAATATTTCTTTATTTTTACCTATATCATTTCCTTTTCCTGCTAATTTCATCATATTAGCTCCTAATTCTAATACAACTTCTTTTACATCTTCTGGCATATTTCCTTTTAACCCTTCTACTGCTTCTATTACTTCTAAATTATTTCCAACTGAAATACCTAGTGGCTCATCCATATTTGTAAGTACACATACTGTTTCTCTATCTGCTAGTTCTCCTATTTTTATCATTTCATTTGCTAATTCTTTAGCATCTTGTAGATTTTTCATAAATGCTCCACTACCTACTGTAACATCTATTACTATCTTTTCAGCTCCACTTGCTATTTTTTTACTCATTATACTAGAAGCAATTAATGGTATACTTTCCACACAAGAAATACTGTCTCTTAATGCATATATTTCCTTATCAGCTGGTGCCAAATTTAATGTTTGAGATATCATACTTATCCCTATTTCTTCCACATTTTGCACAAAAGTGTTCATATCTATATTAGTTCTATAACCTGGTATAGATTCTAATTTATCTACTGTTCCACCAGTAAATCCAAGTCCTCTTCCTGACATTTTTGCAACAGGTATTCCGAACAGATGCAACTAATGGTAGTAAAATTAATGAAACCTTATCTCCTACTCCTCCTGTTGAATGTTTATCAACTATTATTCCTTGTAGCTTAGATAGAGCTAATATTTCTCCTGAATTTGCCATTGCCATTGTTAAATATGTTGTTTCTTGTTTTGTCATTCCGTTTAAAAATATTGCCATTATCAATGCTGATGCTTGATAATCTGCAATATTACCATTTGTATATTCTGTTATGAAAAATTGTATTTCTTCTTTGGTTAATTCTTTTTTATCTCTTTTCTTTTCTATAATTTCTAGGATATTCATATTTTTTTCTCCTTTGCATTATAATTTATTACACAAAATTCTTTGTAAAACTCCTTCTATGTATTGGACACAAACCATATTCTTTTATTGCTGCTATATGTTTAGCTGTTCCATATCCTTTATGTGAAGAAAAACCATATTGAGGATAAATTTCATCCCACTCTCTCATTATTCTATCCCTAGTTACTTTGGCTAAAATTGACGCTGCTGATATATTATAGCATTTAGCATCTCCTTTAACTATTGAATCATATGGTATTCCATTTGTATCTATATGAGTAAGTGCATCTACAAGGATTAAATTAGGTTTTACATCTAAGCCTCTTACTACTTCTGTCACTCCTTGTTTAGTTGCATTTAAAATATTTATATCGTCGATTACATCTTGTCCAATTATTGCAACAGAATAACTTATTGCTTCTTCAATTATTAAATCATATAGTTTTTCCCTTTTCTTTTCTGAAACTTTTTTTGAATCATTTACCCCTTCTATCATTGAATCTTTTGGCATAATAACTCCTGCTACTATAACAGGGCCTGCTAATGGCCCTCTTCCTGCTTCATCTATTCCACATATATTTTCAAAACCTTTATTATATAAATCTTTTTCTATTTTCTTTAATTCTAATAATCTTTCTAGTTCTTTTTCTTTCAATTTTTCTACCGTTCCTTCCATTCATAGTTTAGATAAGAATAAATATTATATAAAATTTTTCTACTGTATCATATTATATAAATTTTAATATAGCTATGTAAAAACTAAAACCCATAATTACTATCTTTTTAGTCTTATTCCTCAATATTTTCTATATCTGTTAATGAATATATATCTTTATACCCTACTGTATTATATATTTCTGCTGATATTTCTTCCATATTATATACAATTATATAATAACCATTTTTTTCATCTGATTTTGTATTTTTTATCCCCATTTTCTCTAAATTAGATGTAGATAACCAATAAACATTTCCTTGTTCAATTTCAGTTTGACTTATTCCTATTCTTGTCACTTCATTTGCAATTGAATCTCCTACATTTACTTTTGTTCCTTTATCTTCTCCTTCTAGTTCTAATTGTGCCTTTTCTTTCATTGGCTCTGTTGCTTCTTCAGGTTTTATCCCTAATTGAAATTTAGCATTTTCTACATATTCTTTAGCTTTAGTTTGAATCAATAACATATTTGTTTTTAATCCTTCTAACCTTGATTTATCAACTATATCTGTTCCTCCATACATAGTAATTGATGCTAATATTAATAATACAATTATTGTAACTACTAACACTATTAATGTTACACCTTTTTGTTCTCTTATTACTTTATTCACTTTTACAATCATTCCTTTCATCTTAAATTCATAATTTTTCAAGTAAAATATAAATTTATAAAATTTTAAAACTAAATTTATTTTATTTACCTACATTAATTCATTTTTCATAGTTTCATTTTTTATCTCTTTTTCTATTTAATATTTTAACAAATTGATTTTTTTTATTCAAGGTATTAATTAAATTATTTTTTAATGTATATAAATTTATTATTAAACTAAATAGTGAATTTCCTCTATGCAATAACAAATTTGTAAAAAAACTTAATATCTTCACACAAATTTCACAAAAGTATTGTAATATTTTAATTAATTAGTTAAGATATTAAAAAATATAGAAAAAATGTTTTTTAGAGGAGGTTTTCATATGGATGAAAATGAAAAAAAAGAAAATTCAAAATTTAAAACGGTATCTAATAAAGGAACATACAATACCGTTTATGAAATTGATAATAAACAAAAGCACAAAAGTGGATTTGGGAAATCAATTGTTTTACCATTTTTTAGTGGTGTAGTAGGATGTGCATTAGTAATTGGAACTTGCTTTGGTATTCCTTCTGTTAGAGAACAGATTATGAATACTGGCTCAACATCTTCTCAAACCTCTAATTCTAACACCATGGGCACTGTTGACCAAGTTTCTTTAAAAAATTATTCTGACACTGCTGTATATGCTGCTAATAAAATTTTGCCTTCAATTGTTGGAATAAAAATTGAATATAATGTTACTTCAAAACTTCCTATATTTGGTACACAAGCTCAATCTAGTGCAACAGCTACTGGTTCTGGGATTATAATTAGTGAAGATGGTTACATTTTAACAAATAACCATGTTGTCTCTTCTGGAGAATCAGAATCATATTATCAAGTTTCAGAAGCTACTAAAGTATCTGTTACTCTATTTAACGATACTACTGAATATGAAGCAAAAATTGTTGGTACTGATGAACAAACAGACTTAGCTGTTGTAAAAATTGATAAAAAAGATTTACCAAAAGCTGAATTTGCAGATTCTGACTCAATAAAAGTTGGTGAATTTGCAATGGCAGTTGGGAATCCGTTAGGATTACAAAGTAGTATTACTTGTGGTGTTGTAAGTGCTGTTAACAGAGAAATTACAGATACAGATGGAAAAAAATACACATTAATTCAAACAGATGCTGCTATCAACTCAGGAAATAGTGGTGGAGCTCTTGTAAATAGTGAAGGTAAAGTTATTGGAGTTAATACTTTAAAACTTTCAGGTGAAGATATTGAAGGTATGGGATTTGCTATTCCTATTAACTCAACTACTGATATAACTTCTCAATTAATTCAATATAGCAAAGTTAAAAGACCTTATATTGGAATAACAGGAATGGATTTAGATGAAAAACTTGCTAAGGAAAATCACTTAGTTGAAGGTATATATGTAAAATCAATAGATGACTTCTCAGCAGCTGAAAAAGCTGGTATAAAACCTGGTGATGTAATTATTGAAGCAGATGGTAAAAAAATCAAAACTATGGATGAATTAACAGAAATTAAAAATTCTCATAAAATTGGTGATGAAATTTCAATTAAAGTAAATAGAGATGGACAAGAAAAAGACTTGACTTTAAAATTAGGCGAACAACCTTAGTTTAACTTTTCACTTTTAGTTCACAGAATGGACAAAAAAGATTGGTATATTATAAACATAGTCAGTAATAATACTGATTTAGATAAAAAAACATCCCCTTTTATTTTCAAAAAATGGCTCTAATATGAGTCATTTTTTTTGCTTTATAACATAAAAAATAATTTTGGGGTCGTAATT
>CATYUF010000015.1 GCA_958413095.1 uncultured Clostridium sp. | reverse complement strand
TTATTTTTAATTATTTAATTAATTTATTTATTTTTATATTTTAATATTTATTATATATCTTCTTTATTTCATCAGTATAGTTGCCATCTTCATTATAGATATATAAGTTTTTTTCTACCTTTAAAAAAGGTCGTGCATTTTTTACTCCTTTTATTAATACTAATTTAGGCTCTACATTTTTACTTGAAAAAACAAATCTAATTATTTTTGGTTCTATTTTATTTTCTCTCATTAAAGTTAAAATGTCCACTACTCTTTCTGGTCTATGTACTAAATATAATTCACCTTTATCTTTCAACATATCTTTTGAAATTTTTATAAAGTCTTTTAATTCTGCTTTTATTTCATGTCGTGAAATTAACTTTCTTTCATCTTCATTTTTTATACCTGAATTATTCTTCTTATATGGTGGATTTGATAATACCACATCAAAACTATTTTTTTCAAAAATATTATTTAAATTTATAATATTTTCATTTATAATTTCAAATTTATTTTCTAATTTATTTAATTTTATGCTTCTTTTTGCCATATCATAAACTTCTTCTTGTATCTCAATTCCAATAACTTTTTTTAATTTAGTTTTTGCACATAATAAAGTTGGAATAATTCCAGTACCTGTTCCCAAGTCTAAAACTGTTGAATTATTTTTTATGTTTTTTGCAAAATCTGATAATAATATACTATCAATTCCAAAACAAAATCCATTTTTATTTTGAATTATTTTTAAATTATTTATTTCTAAATCATCTATTCTTTCATCTTTTTTTAATTCCATGTTCATTTTTCCACTCTTTTCTTTATTTTCAATTATTATTATACTATCTTTTTTATTTATTTTCTACATTTTTATTTTTTATATTGAAAATTTTTTACTCTATTCATAATATTTTTTGTTTATATTATATGAATTATTTCTTATAATATATTAACATAACTAAATTAATTTCATATTATATAATAATAAATATTTAGAAGGTGATAAAATTAACACTAATCAATTTTATAAAAAAAATATAAAACATCAAAATTCGAAAAAAAGTTTTAATTTTAAATTATATAAAAACAATACAATAAAATCATTAAATGAAGTAGAATATTTTCTAAATAATTTTAATAATTTTATAAAATATGTCAAACTCTATAAAATATTAAAATAATGTATATTATCTATTTTTATACAATATATAATATACATTATTTTATATTAATCATTTAATTCTACTTTTCTTTTATATTGTTCTGAAAATTCATCATTTTCTTTTCCATCAATTAATATTTTTATTCCGTTTACTTCTGTTAATTCTGTTAATGTATTTACTAAACTATCTATTATTAAATTTTTACTATCTTTTTTATTTTTATCGTAATTCAATATTTCTTTGGAAAAGTCTAAAAATAAAATATCATTTTGCATATAGCATTTATTTAATTTTGTATTTTCTGGTATTATTTTTAAATATTTTTCGTTTTTTGGTCCTTCGATTAACATATTTACTAATTTATCATATGGATCATTTATTATTTCTTTTATATCTACTAATCTAGCCTCTGGTAATATTTTATTTGATTCTTTATCTAAAAAATATAAACTTACTATTGTTTGTCTATTTTGCTCTTCTGTTATTTCTTCTTGTGGTATGTATTCTTCTGTTATATTATTTTCCTCTTTATTTTTAAAATGTTTTATTATAAAAAATCCTCCTATTAAAACCACAATTAATAAAACTGTAAATATAATTATTATCTTTTTATTCATTTTATTTCCTCCTAATTTTTATTTGTTATAATTCTATTTTTTGTTTGTCCTATTTAGAACTAATATTTATAAATTCCTTTTTATATTTATTATTTTTAATTATTAATTAATTTTATTTATTTTTTTAATTATTTAATTAATTTATTTTTTATTTTATTATTATTTAATTAATTTATTTTTTATTTTAATTTTTTATTATTAATTAATTTATTTTTATTTTATTTGTTTTTTAGTTATTTAATTAATTTAATTTTATTTATTATTTATAAAATTAATTTTTAATAATTATTTACATTTAATATTTATTAAATTAAAATAAAATCAAAAATAAAATAAAGGAGCAAAAAAATGAATATTACAAAACCAAAAAAAATTAATTTAAATACTACTAAATTAAATCCAGAAAAATCATCAAATTTAATAAACTATTATGAAAACAATTTAATTAATTATTGCATATTTGAAAATGAAGAAAAGTTTAAAATAAATCATAACGAATTCGAATTTAATTATTGCAAGTTTAAAAATATAAATATGCAAAATGAAAAGACCACAAAATTAACTTTTAAAGATGTTATATTTGATAATTGTAATTTTTCTAATACATCATTTAGTGATTCTAGCTTTATCAGATGTGAATTTAATAATTGTAAAATAGCTGGTTGTGATTTTTCTGAAAGTGCCTTATACAATATATCTTTTTTTAACTGTAATGCTAATTATATAAATTTATCTATGGCAATTTTAGAAAAAGTTTTATTTGAAAATACATTATTAAGAAATAGTTTCTTTAATGAAGTAAAAATGAAAAATGTATATTTTGAAGAATCTGATTTAACTCAAGCACAATTTTTTAAAACTTCTTTAAATAATATAGATTTGTCAAATTCTAATATAGAAAAAATTTCTATATCCTTAACTGACATAAAAGGTGCAACTATAAATCAATTTCAATCAATCGATTTACTATATTTATTAGGAGTAAAAATAAAATAATTTTTAATATAGTTTACACAATAAAATTATTTTTAACTGTTTATAGCCCCATCCTCAATCCAACATTTTCCATTTGACAAATTGTCATTTTCCGTATAAAATTAAAGTGGCTGAAAGCCAATAAATATATACAATAAAGGAGATTTTGTCATGAATGAAATTTTACATGTTGGATTAGATGTTGGATCAACAACAGTTAAAATAGTTGTCATGGATAGTAATAAAAATACAATATATAAAGATTACCAAAGACATTTTTCAGATACAAAAAATACTGTATGTAATGTCTTAGAAAATTTACTTTTAAAATACCCATCAAATACTTATACATTAGCACTTACTGGGTCTGGAGCTATGTCAGCTGCAAAGTTTTTAGGAGTAGATTTTATTCAAGAAGTTGTTTCTTGTAAAAGAGCTGTTGAAAAGTATATTCCTCAAACTGATGTTGTTATTGAATTAGGTGGAGAAGATGCTAAAATTATCTATTTTGATAATTCAATAGAACAAAGAATGAATGGAACTTGTGCTGGTGGTACAGGAGCATTTTTAGACCAAATGGCTTCTTTACTTCATACAGATACAGCTGGATTAAATGAACTTGCAAAAGGTTATCAAACAATATATCCTATTGCTTCTCGTTGTGGTGTTTTTGCTAAAACTGATATTCAACCATTAATAAATGAAGGAGCAGCTAAAGAAGATATTGCAGCTTCAATATTCCAAGCAGTTGTTAATCAAACTATTAGTGGACTTGCTTGTGGTAGACCTATTAGAGGTAATGTTGCATTCTTAGGTGGACCTTTAAGTTATTTATCTGAATTGCGTAAGAGATTTATTGAAACTTTACAATTAAAAGATGAAGAAATAATAGTTCCTGAAGAAGCTCATTTGCTAGTTGCCAAAGGTGCTGCCTTGGATTCTTACCATACTGAAGAAATAACTCCAAATGAATTGGAACAAAAAATTGAAAATTTGAAACAATCACATGATAATACAACACATCCTCTTGATCCTTTATTTAAAAACGATGAAGAGTATAAAAACTTTAAAGAAAGACATAACAAAGCTAAGGTAAGTAAAACAGATTTATCTACATATGAAGGTGATTGTTATTTAGGAATAGATGCTGGTTCTACAACTACTAAACTTGTTTTAATTGATAAAGATGGTAATTTACTTTATTCCTTATATGGAAGTAATGAAGGTAACCCTTTAAATAGTGTTACAAATATGTTAAAAAACTTATACAAACAATTACCTGCAAAAGCTATATTAAGATATAGTGGTGTTACTGGTTATGGAGAAAAACTAATTCAAACAGCTTTAAATGTAGATTTAAATGAAATTGAAACAATAGCACATTACACAGCTGCAAAAACTTTTGAACCTGATGTAACAAGTATCGTAGACATTGGTGGTCAAGATATGAAATACATTAGAATGAAAAATGGCTCAATAGATAATATTATGCTAAATGAAGCTTGTTCTTCTGGTTGTGGATCTTTTATAGAAACTTTTGCTAAAAGCTTAAATATTGAAATATCTGAGTTTGTAAAAGAAGCCATTAAAGCCAAAAGACCTGTTGATTTAGGTTCAAGATGTACTGTTTTTATGAACTCAAAAATAAAACAAGCTCAAAAAGAAGGATACTCAGTTGGAGATATTTCTAGTGGTCTTTCATATTCTGTTATAAAAAATGCTATACAAAAAGTTATGAAAGTTAGGGATGTTTCAACTTTAGGAAACCATATAGTTGTTCAAGGTGGTACTTTCTATAATGATGCTGTCCTTAGAGCTTTTGAACTTATAGTTGGAAAAAATGTTGTTAGACCCGATATATCTGGATTAATGGGAGCCTACGGAATGGCTTTACTATCAAAAGAGCAATATGAAGCAAATTTAGATATGGAATATAAATCTAAAATTTTAAAAGAAAACGAATTAGATAAATTAGAAGTAAAAATTACACACACACATTGTAATAATTGTGAAAATCATTGTAAATTAACAATAAATAAATTTAATAATGGTGCAATTCATGTGACAGGAAACCGTTGTGAAAAAGGTGCTGGTGTACTTAATAAAGCAAAAAATCTACCAAACTTAGTTCAATATAAATATGAAAGATTGTTTAACTACAAGCCTTTAGAAGAGAAAGATGCCCCTAGAGGTGTAATTGGAATCCCTAGAGTTTTGAATATGTATGAAGATTATCCTTTCTGGTTTACTTTCCTTACAAGCCTAGGCTTTAGAGTAATTTTATCAGAAAAGAGTACAAGAAAAACATATGAAAAAGGAATGGAATCAATGCCATCTGAGTCTGTATGCTACCCTGCAAAACTTTCTCATGGTCATATTGAAAGTCTTTTAGAACAAGGTATTAAAACAATATTCTATCCTTGTATGCCATATTCAAGAAAAGAATATGAAAAAGCAGACAATCACTATAATTGTCCGATTGTTATTTCATACTCAGAAGTTTTAAGGAACAATGTGGAAGGATTAAAAGACGAAAAAATAAAATTCATAAATCCATTCCTACCTTTTGATAAGAAAAACTTAGTAAAAAAAATATTGGAATTAGATGAATTTAAGGAATATAACTTTACAAAAGCAGAATTAAATGAAGCAGCAACTAAAGCAGAAGAAGAATATCAAAAATGTAAAGAAGATATACGAAACAAAGGTGCTGAAACAGTAAAATACATAGAAGAAAACCACTTAAAAGGAATTGTATTAGCTGGTAGACCATATCATGTCGACCCTGAAATCAATCACGGTATTGATACATTGATTACATCCTTAGGGCTATGTGTACTTACAGAAGATAGTGTTTCTGACAAAACAGAAGTAAAAAGACCAATAAGAGTAGTTGACCAATGGGTTTTCCATGCTAGACTTTATGCAGCAGCTGACTTTGTTGGAAAACATGATTCCCTAGAGTTAATTCAATTAAACTCTTTTGGATGTGGAGTTGATGCTGTAACAACAGATCAAGTTGAAGAAATTCTTTCAAGTTATAACAAAATGTATACACTTATAAAAATAGATGAAGTTAATAACTTAGGAGCTGTAAGAATTCGTATACGTTCACTACTTGCTAGTATGAATAAACGTGAACAAGAAAAACTTGAAAATAGTGAAAATGGAGATTATGAAATACATAAAAAAATATTTACTAAAGATATGAGGAAAGATTATACAATATTAATCCCTCAAATGGCACCAATACATTTTGAATTATTAGAAACAGCTGTTAAATCAAGTGGATATAATGTGGAATTATTAAGAAATTGCACACAAAAAACCGTAGAAACAGGATTAAAATATGTAAATAACGATGCTTGTTATCCATCTATATTAACTACTGGTCAAATGATAGAAGCACTACAATCTGGAAAATATGACTTGAATAAAACTGCTCTAATTATGTCTCAAACAGGTGGAGGATGTAGAGCTACAAACTATATAGGATTTATCAGAAAAGCACTTAAAGACGCTGGATTTGCTAATGTTCCTGTAATATCATTTAATATAGTAGGAATGGAAAAAATGCCAGGATTTAAAATAACAGTTCCATTAATGGAAAAACTATTAAAAACTGTTATTTATGGTGATTTATTACAAAAAATGTTAACAAAAAACAGAGCATATGAAGTTAATAAAGGAGAAACTCAAAAGCTATTTGATTCTTGGATGAAAAAATGTAAAGAATTATTAGTAAAATCTAATAGCAAAGAATTTAAGCAAAGTATTTATGATATAGTTAATGACTTTGAGAAAATAGAATTAGATACAAGTATTGAAAAACCAAAAGTTGGAATAGTTGGGGAAGTTTTAATAAAATATCATCCTTTTGGAAATAACTTTGTAGCTGACCTTCTAGAAAAAGAAGGAGCTGAAGTAATTCTTCCAGACTTTATGGGATTTGTTAAATTTATGGCAACACATAAAATAACATTTAATAATCTATTAAATACAAATAAAACATCTTCAAAAATTATGAAAGCAGCTATACATTTAATAGATATTTTAGAAAAAGATTTAAAAATAGCTTTAGCTAGTTCAAAGAAAAATTATTTACCACCATGTGACATTTGGCATCTAGAAGATAAAGTAAAAGATGTTTTATCTATTGGTAATCAAACAGGTGAAGGTTGGTTTCTAACAGCTGAAATGATTGAATATATTGAACATGATATTCCTAATATTATATGTGTTCAACCATTTGCTTGTTTACCTAATCATGTAGTTGGTAAAGGTGTAATAAAAACAATTAGAGAAAAATATCCAGATGCAAATATTTCTCCTGTTGATTATGACCCTGGTGCAAGTGAGACAAATCAAGCTAATAGAATAAAATTATTAATGACTGTTGCTAAAGATAATTTGGCAAATAAACATGATAGAATTAAAGCTTTAGAAGATGAAAATTTAGATAATTTAGAAAAAAATACACTAAAAGTATAATAAAAAAATTTATGTTATAATATTAATTAAAATAATAAATTAAATTGAAAGGCCCTGATATTATGAACAAAAATTATTATGACATTTTACAAATAAATGAAAATTTTTGCTCATAATTTTTTATGGATTTATACAATGAAAATAAATTCTCACAATATATTATTAACTTATTCTTAAATCTATTCCATTAAAAAATTGTCATTTAACTTCGAACAATAATGTTATTTTTAAGTTGTAAGAAATACAATTTTCTATAGCTGAAAAGAAAAAATAGAAGATACTTATCAAAATTATCTTCTATTTTTTCATTCTATAAAACTTCAAATGACATAACAAATTCATAATTTTCTTTCAATTGCATAATAATTGTATTTTCTATTTGTTGCTCTGATGCTCCTGCTATATCTTCTAATATTATACGTTGTTTATAGATACCATTTACTTCTTCAGTTTGACCTACACTTAATTTATAGTGTAATGGAAATTTCTCTCTTATATATTTTTCAAAATCTTCCTCTGTTGCAAAATTGTTCTCTTTAAAGGTTTCGTCTAAATATTTATATGCAGTTTTATAATCTCTAGAATTTAACATTTTTACCCATTTGTCTATATTTAATTTCACTTTATATGTGTCAGTTGATTCATTATACACTTTCTTAAATTCTTCAGAATCTAATGTATATGTATCTAATAAAATAGTATAATTAAGCGGATCTTTTTCATTAAAAATATACATATTATTATATTTATCAGTTCCAACATATTGTGAATAATCTCCAAAAGTATTTACTAAGTATTTATCTATATATATACTTTTTACTTCTTCTTTATTTTTTTCAATATATTCTTTAAATTTATCTAGCGTTCCAAATCTTTTATTTCTATATTCTTCGTCTAAACGCTCATACACTAATTCTGGTTTACTTAACATCATTCTTTTTAAAGTATTCATATAATCTTTTACAATATTCTCCGTATTTACTCCTGTAGTTGCATATTTATTATTTTCCTTTTCCTTTATACTATTAATTTTACTAGCAGTATTTATATCTTCATATTTTTTTGAACTTGGTTCTATAGAAAAAGTTCTATTGTTATAATCCACATTTACAATTATATTAAATTCTTTTTTTACTTCATATTTAAAATTTAAAGCAATTCCTTGAACAACATATGTTTTTATACTTCCTGTAGAAATTCCCTTCATATTTATAGGAACAACCAATAATTGTTCATCAAATAATTCTACATAATTATTTAAGTTATTAATATTTATATTATTTTCTTTTATATATTTTTCACTTAATAAATTTATTATATTTGTTTTAAATTCTAATTCTTTTAACTTATTATTTCCATCCTCTTTAATTTCAATATATAAACTATTATTTTTATTTAAAGATTGTATATATGTAGTAGATATTTTATTTAAAATATAATATTCATTTCTTGTAATCTTATCTTTAGTATTAAATGGTCTTTCTATTTCTTTTTCTGGTGTAGCAGCTTCTTGTTGCTCTTTATCCTCAATTTTATTTAAACATATTATTGAAACTATAAGAATAGTAATTATACTAATAACAATCAAAATAATTACTTTTAATTTTTTCATATAATCCTCTCTTTCTATTTATGGAGCTCTCCATACCTGAACATTTGCTTTTCCGTTATAATAACTCCATCCATCATATGGTCCTCCTATTGGTGAATCCCCATATGATGAGACAACTCCACAGTTTTGATCATAAACCATATTTCCTCCTGCATAAATTAGAGCATGTACTCCTACTTCATTTATTACATCTCCTGGTTGTATTTCACTATGACTTACCTCTGTCCAGCCTGCAGCAGACAACATATCAGGAAGTCCGCCTGAACCTGTATAATTATAATTGTAAGCATTCATTTGGTCAGCTGTTAAAATTCCTGATTTATATAAAACAACGGATACATATGTAGCACAACATGCATAAGGATGTGTAGATGCTGCTTCTATATCTCCCCAAGTTAAATTTGATGTAGAATAATGTACATTTCTATTAATCATATCATTCATTACTTGCACACATGTTTCTAATACATTTCCTCCTCCCGTTGGCTTTTCTTTATCTTTAAATTCTTCATAATATCTTCTAGCTGCCTCTGTTCTAATTTCCATTCTAGGTATTCCTGGTCTTTCAAATGACCAACAAAAAGCTATTGCGGCATCTTCTGGAGTAGATGCATTTTCCCAATCTGATGGTGAATAACCATTATACTCCACTAATTGATAATTTGCAAAACCATCAGCTCCTCCGCCAGGAGTAATTTCTGCTATTAAAAATTCTATTTGTGTATTAAGATCTCCTGGTTCCTTTCCTTTAGATGCTGCATATTGTTCTATTTGCGTTCTTCTTCCGTATGACCATTGACATAGTCCAAATCCAATTCCAGTTCCACCTTCTATTATATTAGGATCAAACCCTGATTCTGCTTCAATATTTCCTAAAACTCCTGCTGCCGCTTCTTTACTATACCCCGCTCCTAGAACGGCAAACCAAACTTTTTCTTGAGGAGAATTACCATAAATTCCTCCTGCTTGTGAGAATTTTTTTAAAGAAAATTCATCTTCAAAATCAAATTCCGTAACACCATAATCCGTTCTTGATGCCAAAAACATTAGATATTTTGTTAAATCAACTAAATTAGCTTGCTTAATTCTTTCATTTTTTTCTAATATCAAAAATAACCAATCTTCTTTTATCTTTTTATTCATTTTTTCTTTTACATATAAATCCACATATTTATTTTCAGTTCCTTCTACTTTCATATCTCCGCCAGTATCATATGAATTACTAATTGTATCAACTGTTGTGGCAGTTCTTTCATATTCTATGTGTGTATAATAAATAGCATTTCCTTCCTCAGTGTAATTACCACTATGTCTTCGCTCATTTACAGTTTGAACAGTATTCCCATATGTTTTATCTCCCTTATTTTCGTTTACTGTCCCAGGTGCATTTGCTATTATTTCTTCTTGATTTCCCATATTCAAAACTTTTTTACTAAAACTATTATCCTGATATACCTTGACACACCAAGTTTCAATATATGTAATATCTGCTGTTGTTCTAACAATTTCAGTTGTACTATCTTTTTCAGTTCCAGCATCTTGCCAACCATTTGTTGCTACATCTACTGGTGCTTCACCTTCTGTATCTATTAATTTTTCTTTTTGAATTACAGTATGTGTTGTTGTTACATTATCTTGTAATGTAATTACTATCTCACTCTCTAATACAATATCTGCTAATTTTTCTGAAAATGCCTTATAATCAGTATCTATATAATAATGCAATAAATATTCATATGGCATATGGTATTTTTGTAATGAAGTTCTAAAATCTACTGCTGCATTTTCCTTTATCTCAATAGATTCATCCTCATTCTTTTTCCAAGACAAAGTTACTAATTTATTTTCTGCATTCAAAGTAAAATATTTTTTCGCTTCTTCAACATTAGAAGTTTTCAATTCTTCAAATTCTCCTGGTTGTAAATATTTAAGTTTTAATACTTTAGATTGTACACTCGCAGTTTCTGTCATCTCTCCAGTTGAATGTGAAGTATATCCTGTATGGTCAGCTTCTAAATATTCCTTAATTCCTTTTGTAATTCCTTCTGCATACTTATCAGTCCCACCATTTCTTATAACTTCTGAATCTATATATCCTGTTAAGAAACCTCCTTCTGTGACAACAGATGGGAAATGAGTATCTGCTGCATTCTCAATTATTCCTAAACTCCCTACAGCACATTTTTCTAGGTCTGTCCCTGCATTTCTATCAGTTAATCCCATTTCTTGAGATATTGTTCTTGATAAGATTTCTGCTAATTGTTGAGAAATTCCATCTTGATCTTTATAAATAACTTCTACTCCGTTAGCATCTGGACTCCCTGCTGCATTAAAGTGAATTTGAATACATAAGTCTGGATTTGCATTTCTTGCTAGAGTTGTCCTTTCTTCTACTTTTATTCCTCCTGGGTTACTAGATGTACTTCCTGTTTGGACTACTTCTACATTTTTATATCTTTCTTCTACTAGTTGTTCTACTTTTTCTGCAACTTTTATTGAAAGTTCTTCTTCTTTTAAATCTCCTGAGATTGCTCCTTTATCGTCTGTATTATTATGTCCTGCTGCTATCGCCACTACATATTCTTCTTTTTCTCCACCTACAGTAATCTTTTCAGATTGTCTAGCATTATTTTCTCTAGCTCTAGATGTTGTTTCTTTTTTATTTTCTTTACTTTTACCTATATCTATATCAGAAAATTTAATATATTCACTGGTTTTATTTTCAGCTTCACCTATATTTACATATACATATATAATAGGAATAGATAATACATCATTTTCATATTTCTCGTATTTACCAGCATATGTTATTTTATCACTCTTCTTTATTTTAAGTTGACTTAATGTTCCTTCTTTAATTTTTGTGGTCCACACTCCTGCAGCTTTGGTATAAGCATCTACTTCATCTTTATTTAAAAACAGCTCTTTTCCCGTGTCCCATTCTAAAACTTCCTTAATATCCTCTATTTCTTCATCAGTTGATCTAAGATTTATCTGAGAAGACCTAATATAGCCTTTTACATCTTCCTTTTTAGTATTTTTTCCTGTTACTTCAACATAAATAATTGTAGAATTATTTAACTTATCTTCACTAACTTCATATTTTCCTGTATATTTTGTCTTACTTGATTTCTTAATTTTAACAACCTTATCTGAATCTTCATATTTCTTTTCTATCCATTTACCCTTAACTTTTTCATATATTACTGAATCATTATATAATATAAGTTCTTTTCCTTCTTCCCATTTTTTTATTTGTTCTTCTTTTGGAGTTATTTGAGAATCATTATAAGAAGTCTCTGGTTCTAACATATTTGTATTATCTTTACCAGTATTAACCATCTCTCCAATGCCTTTATTCGGCGTAGCTCTTTTTATATCTATAGCTCCTTGAAAGCCATCTGAGCCTTCTGGAATTTTTCCTCCTAAATTCGGATATTTCGTAACTGCTTCTGCTTTAAGCAACTTTTTCAAGAATTTTTTATCTGCTGTAACATTCTGAAATTCTCCGCTATTATTTATTGTTTGTATTACATTACCTAATTTATCATCAATACCATCAATAAAGTCCAAATAATATCCATCTTGTTTATTTCCTTTTATTTGGATCAACTCTGACACATTTTCTATACCCAATTGATTATATATTTCTTCTGGAATATTCTCTGCTCTAAATAGTTCTGTCACGAAATCAAATAAAGCTGAAATTGTAACAACTGCCAATAATATTGGTATTATTTTGGTTGATAAAGCCACTCCAATTGCTGCCAACTTCACTTTTATTACATTTTTTACCTTTTTCTTTGCTTCATTTTTTACTTTTTTTGTAATTTCTCCCATCTTCTCACCTCTTTTCTTTTTATAATTCTATATCAAATTTTTCTATCTTAGCTTGTTCTCCCTTTTTATATTGTTCATAATTTAATACAATATCTCTAAACACAATCTTATTTATTACAATTTTTTCTTGAAAACCTTTACTAAATTTTATACTTACTCTTTTAGTTTCATTAGGTTTAATTATTAAATCTTCTTCTGAATTTTCATATAATAGGGCACTATATTTTGTCTTTTCTGTATCCACCAAATATATATTATCTGTTTCTTGTCCTGAATCCAATATTATAGTATTTTCTGATTTATTTTTTATATCAAATGTATATATTTCATAATCCATAAATATATTTGACTTTATAACTTTTACATCCAGAATCTGATCGTTATATCTTTGATTTATATTTTTCACATCTATTAAATTATTTATGTTTAACTTATACTCTCCTTCTTCTGGACAAATTGTTACAAAATCTTGGTAATAAGTATCATCTGTTTTTCCTGTTGCTAACATGTTGTCAAATATTTTAACTTGGTATATATATTTTTTTCCTCTAATTAACCATGAATTAAATGAAAATTGTTTATTTCCTTCAAATTTTTCTGAATAGTATAAATCTTCAAACAGTTGTTCCGTCGGATACCAAACTTCCTTTGTTTCCTTAGAAAGTAAATTATATGCCAATTTAGGCTGATGTTCTATGCAATATGTAAAAAATTGATTTATTAAATCCCCAAAATCCTTTTTATATTCTTCTGGCACTTTTTTATCAGATATAATCGATTCGCTTTCCTTATCATAAGAAACAACATTTTTGGATGTTGTTTCTTCATTAATTTTTTCATTTCTTTCTTTTAATCTTTTTGAAGCCAAATTATTCATAATTTGTATCATTGAAATTACAAATATAATTGCTAAAATCACTGCCCATACTTTTAATCTATTTTGATAATAAAACCTTATTAATTTATGCATTTTATTTCCTCCATTATGGATTATTAATTTTCTCTGTGACTTCTAGGATTATTTGCTCTTCCATTTTCTATGATTCTTTGTGATTCAATAGGAACCCTTATTTGAGTTCTACCTTCTCTTGAACGTCTTTCATATATGTCTCTTTCCCCTAATAAATCTGACATTTTTATCATAACTTCTTTTTGCACATTTTCATCTACAACATTTTCTTGTACTCTTTCTTCCAAGTACTTCATACTATCTTCGTCTCTAATATCTTTTCCTGTAAGTCCACCTTTATTTATCATTGCTGCCATACTTACATACTCTTTGTGAGTTTGTCCTGATAAAGACCCACTTTCTTTATATGATGCTTTAATTGCATCCTCTATTAGTTTGTCATCTGTTATACCAGCTTTGTAATAATCAGATTTTGCTCTTATTATCTCTTTTTCATCTCCTGTAAATCCTTTCAATTTACCAGCTAAGTCCCTTGCCTTTGCTATTTCTCCTTTATCTTTGTACATTTGTTTCAAACTTCTAGCATTTTGTTTTTCATCTCTTCTTTGTTTTGCTTCAGCATATCCATATCTTGCTACATTTATCTTATCCATATCAGAGCCTATGCTACTTCTAGCATTATTTGCTATGTTTTTAGCTCCTGAATATATTCTTTCTGGAACATCAGTTACATTTTTACCTATTGTATTTCCAGCTACTGCTCCTGTTGCTGCAAATGAAAGTGCTTTTGACATATCTCCTGTTGTTAAACCTGCTGCTAATCCTACTGCAGCCCCTCCTACTGCTCCTGTTGTTCTTGCTAATGTTCTTCCTGCAAATTTTGCTGCTCTCCATGCATTTGAACCAGTAACTTTACCTACAGCTCCTGCTATTTTCAATCTTCTATCCCTTTTACTTTCTGGTTGATGAGTATTTTGTATTTGAGATTGTCCTAAATCAGTTTCATTTGATGGTCTTTCTCTTCCTACTAGTTCTCCATCTAGCATATTTATTTGATTTTCTGTTTCTTCTCTATATAAATCAGATGTCCCATCATCATTAGCAATACTTTCCCATTCACTTCTTGTATCGTTTAACACTCTTTGGCTTTCTGAGGTATCTTCATACAGAGCATTACTATTATCTAACATTCTTGTTCTTTCAGTTTCTTCAGCATTAACGCTATCAAGTGCTCTTTCTCCTTCTTCATTTTGAAGACTTCCACTATCTAATCTTCTTGTTCTTTCTTCACTTTCTCTTTGAGGATTATTGTCTCTTAGTGGAATATTTCTTCTTTGATTAAATTCATTCAAATTTCCAGCTGAAGAATTTGTTTTATTAAATCTAATTTTTCTATCTTTTTCAGTATTTTCGTTTCCATTTTCTAATGAAGTTTTTCCTGATTTCTTTCCTCTAAAGTTAGCTATAGATTGTAATCCTTTCATTGCTAATGCTCCTCCTGCAAAAGAACCAAATCCTCCTGTACTTTCAGCTCTATCTAATCCGAACATCTTCTTTATGAATTTCTCTGCTGGGATTAAAAACGCTATTGCAACAAGTGCATAAATAGGATTATCTGTTGCTAAGTCAATAGCTGATGAAACAAATACTGTATATAATATTAAATGAACTGGCTGAATAATCGCATTCATGGTGTACTCTTTAAACCAAATATTAAATGCTTGCGCTTTTCCATCTCCTACTTTGTCTATTGGGTATGTTAATGCAACTAATGGAGCTATCATTGTAAAAAAAGCCATGTATAAAAATCTTTTAAAATACATAAATGTAAATATACATGTATATATTACTAAAGCTAAATAAACAATTGTATATGCTGTTGCATCTTGCCAAGCATCTGCTTGTGCTCTAAACCTTGATAATCCCACTAAATTTGTTCTAAATCTAATCTTTTCACTTGAATTGGCTGAAGATTCATTACTTGGTGTAGCTTCAACTAAAATTCCTTCACTTATATTATTAGAAAATAATGCATTAAAATTTTCTGTAATCATTAATATACCTGACATGATAAAATGTATAACAAATACCAAACATAGAGCAACAAACCAGTTCGTTATTGATTCTTTATATTTAGCTTTATCGACTGCTGTTGAACTAATTAATATTCTAATTCCTAGATATACCAATATTGACAATAAAGCAACTACTGAGATATTTCTAAATGATTTATACCAATCAGCTATCGTTTTTTGCAAATCTCCTCCTGCTGCTGATTGTGACATTTTATCTGCGAGTTCTTGGTCTTCTTGATCAGATGTCTCAATTATTGGTATATATGTATTAGGTGATAAAAAATTTATGTCTAACATTGCAATATTATTTGCAAATATATTTTCAGGAGAATATAACATATTAGGTATTTGATATTCGGAAAGATCTGTAAGAAAACTCTTTTCGTCCATATAATTTTCTCCTAGTCTAACAACAGGCTCTTCATCAATACCTTTTACTAGCCATGACCCCGAATCCGGCTCTAGGTTTACATCATCTTGATCCAGCATCGCTGAAAAAAATGCATCAGACCCCAGCATAAATTTATTTAAAGCTCCCATTATTACATCACCTAATGAGGCAAATAACTGCATTATCTCCTTTAATAATGATCCGTAAAATACCATTATCAGCCTCTGAGTCATCATCTGCTAATACAACTTGTGGTGATATAAAATTAAAAACTAAAATAATAAGCAATAAAGCAAATATCATCTTTTGTAGTATATTTTTCTTTGTATTATTTTTCATTTCATCCTCCTATAATACTTATCCTGACCTTCTCCTCATTTGTGCCAATTTATTTAAATTAGTTTCAACAAATTCAAATTCTTTAGCTGTTGGTGTAATTTGTAATATTGCAGTATCTCCTCCTACTTTTAAAATTCCTTCTCCCTTTAAACAAGTTATTAAGAAATTCGCTTCTCCTTCGCTTAACTTAAATACTTGTTTTAAGTACTCAATTTCTGATTTATCTTGTGCTAAAAATAACTTTGTATCTGATGAAGTTAAAACAGCTTGAGCTTCTGGTTTTTCATAAAAATCTTGAAATCTTTGAGAAATAATTGCTAAAGAAACGTTTCTTTTTCTTGCACGTCTTGCCATTGTATTTAAAAAGTCTACTGCTTCAGGATACGGTAACAACATCCAGGCCTCATCTACTAAAACCCTTTTCTTTCTAGCTTTTACTCTATTTTCACTATTTTTCTTAACATATTTTTCCCAAATCCAAGATAATAGAATTTGTTGAGCCAATGGCCTTGCAAACCTTTCTTCTAGTTGTGAAATATCTAAATTAATAAATGGTGCTCCGTCTAATAACTCAAATGTAGATTGTCCATCAAAATATGCCATTTGTCCATTATACTCTCTTATGTACTGTTTCATAACTTTTAATAAATAGCTATAATGATATTGATAATCTGAATTCTTATTTTGTTTTGCTTTTTCTTCTATTCTTTTATACCAGCTTCCTATTGTTGGCATTTCTTTTTTATCTTTATATAATCTATTTCCTTTTTGAAAAGATTCACCTGATTTATATATACTTAAAGGATTATTGGTAATTCCTAAACTTGCATATTCTTCTGCTACAGCTTCTGCTATTACTTGCTTTGTTAATTCATTTACTTCTTGACTTCTTGTACTTCCTCTTGCCATTGTTAATAATGCTTGTGTAACATCTTCTACCTTATTTTCAACATTTAAAACCGTTCTTTCTCTACCTGTTATCTCATCCTTTATATTTTCTGGCTCTATATCAAATAGATTTATAACTGTTTTTGAGTTTGGACTTAATACAACATTGATTCCTCCTAAACTTTCAGCCACAATTGTATACTCCCCTTCTGCATCAAGTGCTAAACTTTCTATTCCCATTAGCACTGATGATCTAGAAATCAAAGTCTTCATAGTTACTGATTTTCCCGCTCCTGATTTAGCAAATATAACCATATTATAATTAGTTAAAGATGGATGGAAATTATCAAATAATATTGGTGTTCCTGTTTGTTTATTAACTCCTAATGGTACACCTGTTGGATGTCCCACTTCTGATGTAGTAAAAGGAAATACTGTTCCCATAGACCTACTATCAAAAGAATGTATTTTCTTGATTTTATCATCCATTAATGGTAAATTTGACTTAAATGCATCTTCCTGAATTGCCCAAGCACTTTTTATTCCTACTAATGATTTTGACATTTCTGCTGATAATAATTTTGTTAATCTATCTAAATCTTCTAGATTATAAGAAAATAATGTAGCAACTATTGAAGCATCATACATTTTATTAAATCCAGCTGATATTTCATCTCTTAATTGTTCAGCCTCAAATCTCTTTTGTGTTAATGTGCTCTCTCTGTTTATATTTCCACTATCTGCCGCAACGATTCTCTCTGTTTCTAATTCATTGATAACCTTGTTTAATTCATTTTGAGATCTGGCTTCAGCTATAGGAGTAATATATATTGAAGTATTTACATCTCCAAAAAAATACAAATCTCTAAACAAATCCGGAAATGTACACATACGTGGTAATGCTGAAATAAAAAAACTTCTTGCATATCTTGTAACATTAGAAATAATTTCTAAGTGATCTATTTTTGAAGCATCTATACCAGATGGAGCAATTAATTCTTTTATAGTCTTTTTTCTTAATATACCTGGTTGTTGTTCTTCTCTAATTAACTGTCTTTTTCTTTCTTCCTCTTGTAGTTTTTTTCTTGACTTCTTCATTTGAAATTCCTCCTTCTTCACTTTTTTCAATTTCTTCTATTGCTTCTTCTGCAATATCTTCTCCTACATATCTTCTATTTTCTTCAATAACCATGGCTGCCATCTTCTTAATTAATTCATCTAAATTATCCTCTTTGTCCTCTGCTATTTTTTGAGGTTTTGATTTGACTTTATCTATTGTTTCATTTGCCAAATCAATTGCTTTATTTCTTATTAGTTCATCTAGAGCTTTTATTTTCTTTTCATAAATATCTGGAGCTGTTGAATATAATTCTTCATACCCCGCTTTCATAGCTTTATCTACACCAAATACTTCTGATTCGTCTCTATTATATGCTACATATAATAAATCAACTAATTCTGTAGAAGTTAAAATTTTTCCATTTATTGAACAAGAAGATAGAGTTCGTATTATTGATTGTGATTTTGTGTATAATTCAGAAAATGCCATACTTCTAATTTCTTCTTTATCATATTTTTCTCCATTATTTTCTTCCATATAATATGGAATAACTATATAATACTTTTTGTTTAATATACTTTTATTCAAACTCATTTTTTCTGTATTTGAAACTAGATCTCTTCCATATTCTAGCAAGTTTCTTTGTTTTGTTAATTCAAACCAATAAGATTCTAATTCTTGTTTATCATATACATCTGAATTTTTTAAATTATTATATCTAAAATGCATTTGATTATATTTTTCTTCTACTTCTTTTACTTTTAATCTATATTTAGTTATACTTTCATCTAAATCAACAGTTCTTGTTTGTATATAAATTTGTATAGGATGTCTTAATGTGTTTAAAAATTGTTGAAATCCTTCTTCTACTCCTATTTTTTCCATTTTTGACATCAAATCATAATTAACACCTTGACATTCAACAATCATTAAATATCTTTTGCCATTCTTCTGAACAATCATATTATCTTCTACTTTATCAAACTCCATAAAATTATATACTGATTCTTTATTGTATTCTGGTGTATTTAATTTTTTCTCTGTATTAATTTTTCTATCAGTTATATTTTTTTTATTTTCAGTTTTTTCTGCTTTGTCTTTCACTTTTAAAACAACAAATATTAATATTAAAATTATTAATATAACCATTAAAACTCCTAATGCTATCATTAATACCTGTGAAAGCATATTTTCATCAACATTATTCATCTTTTGTTTCCTCCTCTAAACTTTCCTTTTTAGATTGATATACATATATTTTCTTTCTTTGTAATTTAAATTTAATAAACCTTATTATAATATCATCTATATTCTCTCCCCCTGTTTTTCTGGTAATTTCAAAAGCTGTAGAATCAGGTATTTTAAAAGTACCTATTATAAATCCTAATAATCCTAATACACCTACTATAACTATTCCAACAGTTGTTAAGTCCATTAAATTAAATATAAAATAAAATATTAAACCTACACATGCACCTATAACTGTATAAACTAATGCTTTTGCAGAAAACACAAATAATATTCTTCCTTCTCCTTTTACGTTTCTTGGCAAATTATATGTCCCCATATAGAGTTTCTCCTTTCTCTCTAATATACATTATTACTTATATTTAATTATAACAAAAAAACTCAAAAATTGTAATATTTTTGAGTAAAAAAGTAGAAAATAACATATTTTTAATAGTTTTGTAATATATATGTAATAATAAAATTCAATATTTTTCATTTTCTATATTATTTAAATGTTTTTTCATTTATTTATTACAAAAAAAACTCTTTTTTAAGATAAATATCTTTAAAAGAGTTTTTATTTTTAATTTTAACATATCATAATCCTAATGAATTAAAATTGTATTCCTGCAAAGAATTGATAAATAACATTTGCAAATACAGAAGCTGTGAATATTAATGCTGCACCTACTATATAAGGTATCATTGTCTTTTTATATTCTGCTTTTTCTTCTGCACTTCCCATCATATATTTTATACCAACAATAAGTATTACTACAACAGATAAAACAATCCCAACTGTTCTAAGTATTCCTACTATAGCATTACCTAAGTTAGTTATTTCCTCTGTTCCAGTTACATCATTGCTTCCAGTTATATCACTAGGATCAATCGCAAAACAACTAGCTGAAATAGAAATAATTAATAATGATATAAAAATTGCTATTATGAATTTTTTTACAGTTTTATTCATATATGCCCCTCCTTTTATTGTTTTATTATAAATCTCTATATGAGAATTTTATAAATATATTTATTTTATTGTATCATTTTTGCTATTTTTTTGCAATATCTTATCAAAAAATTTTTATATTTCTATTTTCAAGATTATATACCTTGTGCAATTTTATATATTATACTTGGTATTGTTGCACCTGTAAACAAAATAAGTGCTCCTATAACATATGGTACTAGTGTAGACTTATACTCAGCTTTTTCTTCAACACTACCTAGCATATATTTTATTCCTATTGCCATTAGCATTACTACCGAAACTACTACTCCTACTTTTTGTATTACTCCCAAAATATTATTTGCTTTATATTTTAATGTATCTGAATTTACATTTCCACCTTTATAGTTATTTAAATCACCTAATCCTAAATCAGTACTAGCTATAGTCGCCACGCTATCTCCTAAAGTAACACTTGGAAAATCAATAGCAAATACCTTTACCTCTATAATAATTATTATTAAAATTATAATTATAGAAAAAAACACTTTATTTTTCATTTTGAAATTCATTCCCTTCTTGATTTACTAAAAACTCTCATAGTAATGAAAGATTTTTGCTTTCTTTGAAATTATTTCTATACTAAACATTTTGTAAAATATTTACTACTAATTTCCAAATACCAAACCCTCCAAATACAACAACACAACCTACTATATAGGGTACTAGCAATTCTTTTGCTTTTACCTTTTCTTCTATAGACTCTGTCATAAATTTTAGTCCTATTATTGCCCCTACTATTACAGCCACTACTATCCCCACTGCTAGCAAAATATTATACATTGTCTTTGAAAAATTGCTTAGCGTAGTTTGATTTATCGTTATCTCTCCTTGATTTATAAAATTATCAGCATCGCTTATCATGTTTTCTAAACTTTTTTCTGCATTTCCGACTGTTGTATTTTCTTTAGACGGATATTTGTATATAGTTTCATCCGTTTGGTCGTTCTGTTGATCTGTTCCTGATTGAGAATTTTGCGCTCTATTTTGCATTTCGTTTTGAACTTCTGTTTGTATGTTTCTGATTATATTTAGCTCCGTTGTTCTTTCTTGACTACTCGGCCAACCATTTACGACACTCCTTTGCTCGTCTAGTTTACTATTCCATGTTTCTAAGTCTTCGTCTGACAAATCCAAGCCTACGATACTATTACCATTATTTTGCCAAGCTCTTTTAATTTGAGCATAGTTTGTATAAGAGCTTATTGCAAATGAATATGTACCTATAAACAATATCATTAATACTATTAAAATAAATACACTAGCTATCTTTACACTTTTTCTCATAGGCTCATCCCCCCCTTCTTTTAAATTACTATACTAATACAATTATACTATACATATATATTTTTTTCAACAACTATGTTTTTTTTAAATCTCGAATTATTATAATAATCTATATATTCTATTATATCTTTTTCTAATTCTTCTATTATTTTATATTCTTTCATATAAAATAATTCTAATTTGAATAATCCAAAGAAATTTTCTGCTAATGAATTGTCTAAACAAATTCCTTTTCTTGACATACTTTGTCTAATTCCTTTTTCTTTTAATATTTTCATCAAACTTATTACACAAATCCATTATATAATCATATTTTAGTATATTTTTCTTCCATTCTTTCTTTATATTATCTATTCCGTAATATATTCCAGCTAATCCTCCCGTACATGCTCCTATTGTGTCTGTATCATTTCCTAAGTTTATTGCTCCTATAATTGCCTCATTGTATGTTTTTGTATTCATAAAAACCCATAAAGTTGCTTCTAATGTATCTACTAAATAGCCTGTTGATTCTATTTCTTCTAATTTATATTTACTTATATCTTTTTTCAAAATTTTTTCATATTTATAATTGAATCCATTGTTGCTAGTGTCATTGATGTATCATCACTCCAACAACCTTTTGGTACACTATGTGTTCCGTATTCTAACATTTGTGTTACTGGATTTTGTAATAATATTTTTCTATCAACAAATTCAATTGGAACTCCCATTGTATCTCCTATTACTAATCCTATTATTCCATCACATAATTTCATTTTCTATTCATCTTCCTTCCTTTTTTATTATAATATATATTTTTTAATTTTCTCAATATATTATAAGAAATTTTAGTTGTTTAAAGAATATGTTATTTTTAATCTTTTATAAATAGGATATACAATTTAGAAACGGTATTTTTATTCAATATTTCTTGATTACCTAAACATAAACTATTTTACATTGTTTCTTTTATTTCAATTATTTTTAGCATAATTATACCTCGTCTATTTTATATTTTAATAATATTTTACTACACTTACTTTTTTTATTAGAGAAAACAATAATATAAAGCTATATTTACTTTATATTATTTTATAAAATATTTTATTTAAATTAATTATTCAACAGATGCCTAGTTAAAAAGATTTGAAGTATCATTTGACAAATCAAACAAAAGATGTTATTATATATTTACATTAAGCAATGTACCTTAGTTCAGGTTGTGTATATTGTTTGCTCGTAGATGTATCTGTAACTACATCTACTTTTTTTATGCTTAAAAAAGCGAGGAAACCCTGTAACAAATTTCCCCACTTCGACTATGTATGACACATTTAGTCTTTACCTTTTTTGTATTCTTCTAATTGTGATTGAAGTTTGATGTTTTTTTCTTTTTCTGTAATTAACTGTTCAATCAACTTTAGAATAAGTTCAGGTTGTGTCATCTCATTTGCCCCCTTTCCGTCCTTATGTAAGAACTACCTTTGACAGCGAAAAGTTAATATCTACTATACAACAAATTTTATTCTTTTACAACAGCAAATCAAAATTTCACAACTTTTTTCAAAAATGACATCTTACATCTATTATAAAAATGTTAAGTCATATCGTAATTTTTAAAATCACGATATTTTCACGATATATATTTCATCTTAATTCATCTTATTTTACTTTATTTCATCTCATGTATTTTTATATAAAGCAAAAAAAATAACTTAAAGTCTTTACTTTAAGCTATTTTTGGCGGAGATGAGAGGGTTCGAACCTCCGCGCCGATTTCTCGACCTAACTGTTTAGCAAACAGTCCCCTTCACCACTTGGGTACATCTCCAATTATAAACTAAAAGTTAGATATTATTGACTATATCTAACTCTTAGATAAATTGGCGGAGAGGGTGGGATTCGAACCCACGGTACGCTACAAACGCACGCCAATTTTCAAGACTGGTGCCATAAACCAACTCGACCACCTCTCCATATTTTTGCCAATGTCTTACGACAGTATTTATATTAACATTTTTATATTGGTTTGTCAATACAATTTTTTAATTTTTATGTATTTATAAATTTTTATGTATTACATTTTTTCCTTTTGAATTTATACTATCAATTTTCATATTACATTTATAATTCTAATCTCTTTTAAAAAACCAGAAATCAAAAATTGATTTCTGGTTTTTTAGGCTTTCATCCCATACACAATGCTAATACTATGAAACCAACCAAGACTGTTCCTATTCCTTTCATTATTTCTTTAAATTCCTTCAAATTTCCTAAAATATTTGCTATTCCTCCTACTATTAAAAGAATTCCGAATAATGTTGCTAAAACTGTGAACATATCTTTTTCTCCTTTTTTTGAAAAACTATTTAGTTACTACACATTTATTTTAGCATGTTCTGATATTTTTAGCAAGTTTTATGTAAATTTGTTGTCATAAACCTCAAATTCACCGATACTATCAATTTTTTCCCAATTGCTTTTTATATAGTTTATAGCTTTTTCTGATTCTTGGTCTGAAATATCTCCTTTTCCCTTGTATAATAAGATTTGTGTATTCTCTAATTGCTTAATTTCATCTATTAAACCTTCTTCTCCTTTTATTCCTAAGTTCCCTAATAAAGGTAAATCAAATTTTCCATTGTTTCTTTTTAAAGGAATCATATATAATCCTGCTCTTTCAGATAATATAATAATTTTTTTATTACTTTTTTCTATGTACTCTGTAACATTTCTTATATCTTTGTATTTTTCATCTTCTATAACTCCACCAAAATATGGCTCATCATATTTAAAATAATATTTTTCACCCCAAATCATATTGCACCAATTAAATAGTTTTATGAGTGATATTACTAATAAATATATTATTAATATATACATATTATTGTTTATAATTTTATTTTCTTTTATAATATCTTTAAACATTATAAATATACAATATATTAAATTAATTATCGTTATTAGTATTCCTAATAATATATGTGCTTTATTAAATATAGGAAAAGTCCACATTGCTAATATTATTGAAAATGTCAACATTATCTTCAAATTTCTTTTTTCTGTATCTTCTAATTTTGCTTTTTTTAATAAATATATAGTTATCAAAACATTTATTAAAAATATACTTATAAAAAATATAAAATTATTCAATTCTATGCTTATATTTTTAAATGAAAATTCTTTCATTCCTAGAATAGCATAATTTATAAAACCATCTATTTTATTATTTACTATTAACTCTATTAAAAATATTAATGATATACCTATTCCACCTAAAAAGTACTTTGAAATATTTTTTAATATATCTTTTATATTATATTTTTTATTATTAAAATCAAAAACCATATATATAAAATATGCTATACCATAATATACACCTATGTTTTGCTTAGTAAAAAATATTAATCCTGTTATAATTCCTTGAATTAATTGCATATTTTTTATTTTATTTGTTATTAATACATATATTCCTATTAAAACTATATCTAATGCCATTATATTATAGTTAGCTCCTATGGCTATTATAAAAAAATTACTATATAATATTGCTATTATTGTTAATATAATTGAAATTTTTTTACTTTTTATAAGTTCTTTTAGAATTTTATATATCATAAAAAATAGTATACTTACTAAAATACAATTATATAATCTAAATACAAAAAAATTAGCACCTAATATTTTAAATATTAAATTTCCTATATAAAAAAATAGAGGAGTAATAATAATATTTGCTCCTTCATATATCCCATATCCATTATATATTTTATAGATATTTTGAAAATTCCACAATTCATCTGATACAGCTATATCAATATTTTCCCCTATTCCTATGGTAATTAAAAATAATATTCCAAACAAAATATAATCTTTACTTAACATTTTTTTCATTTCACTTCACCCTAATAGTTCCATCTCCATTTATTGCTTTTTCAATTGCCAAATTTTCTTCTTCTGAAATAGTATATTTAGATTTTCCGTTTTCAACTGGTTTTGCATAAATATTTGACATTTCTCTTGAATAAATTCCATTCAGAACAACACCATTATTTCTTTCATCTAATAATGCTAATACAAAACTTAAATCACTTCCTGTATCTTGAAATGCATTATATCTAACAATTCCTATTTTTTGAATACATTTACTTAAGTCATTATCTATATTTTTTATGTAGTTTAAAATATCTGCATTTTGTTTTTCAACTCTTTCTACTCTATACATATAATTTTCCAGGTCTTCTTCTATGTTTTTACCATTTCCTAATTTCTTCATAAATTCTGTATATTTTTTACTTATTTTATTAAATTTAATTATTACTATTACTAATCCTATTAATAATAAAATTACTATTACTGATAATGCTATTAAGAAATTATCTGTTTTTAATAATTCTAATATATTTTCCATCACACCATCTCTTTCTTTAATAAAACGATTATATTTATTTTATTAATCCTAATATTCTTTCTAAATCATCATTTGAAGTATATTCAATGATGATTTTTCCCCTTCTCTTTCCTGCATCAAGTCTTACTTTAGACCCAAAAAAGCTTTGAAAATTATCTTCTATACTTTTATATAGTATATGATTTCTGTCTAATTCTTCTTTTGTTTCTTTTATTCTTGCTTTTTTCTCTACTTGCCTTACTGTTGCTCCTCTTTCTAACATTTGTATCGCTGTTTTATATTGTTTTTCTGGATCTGTTATTGCAAGCAAAGCTTTACAATGCCCTTCTGTTAATTTTCCTTCTTTTGCCATTTCTAGAACTCGTGGTTCTAAATTTAATACTCTAACAATATTTGCTATTGTACTTCTTCCTTTTCCTAATTTTTTTGCAACTTCTTCTTGTGTTAGTCCATAATTATCTATTAAAGTTCTTACTCCTAATGCTTTTTCATATGGATTTAAGTCTTCTCTTTGCATATTTTCTATTAATGATATTTCTGAATTTATTTTCTCATTGTCTTCTCTTATTATTGCTGGTATTTCTTGCAATCCTGCTATTTTTGATGCTCTCCATCTTCTTTCCCCAGCTATAATACTATAATATCCTTCTTTTTTTGTTACTACTATTGGTTGTATTAACCCATATTCTTTTATAGATTCTGCTAATTCTTCTAAGGCTTCTTGGTCAAAATTCTTTCTTGGTTGATCCCTATTTGGCTCTACTTCTGTTATTTTTAAATTTTTTAAAATATCATCTTCTTTTGCTTGTTCTTCTTCTGGTGCTGGTCCAAATAAAGCATCTAATCCTTTTCCTAATCCTGTCATTTTAGCCATTTTCATCCATCCTTTCTATTCCTTTGTTTTTTTATTGCATATGTTTTGCTTTTTGTTCCTCTTCATTTATTTTTAGAAATTCTTTTGTAAATTTCTCATAGCTTTTTGCTCCCTTTGATTTTGGATCATATTCTGTTATTGGCATTCCATAACTAGGAGCTTCACTTAATCTTACATTTCTTGGTATTACTGTTTTATATACTTTATCATTGAAATATTTTTTTACTTCTTTTACTACTTGATTTGATAAATTTGTTCTTATATCATACATTGTAAGTAGTGCTCCTTCAATTTCAATGTTTTTATTTAAATGTCTTTTTACTAAATTTACTGTATTTATTAGTTGTCCTAATCCTTCTAATGCAAAATACTCACATTGTACCGGAATCAATACACTATCCGATGCTGTAAATGCATTTAGTGTTATTAATCCTAATGATGGTGGACAGTCTATTAATATATAATCAAATATATCTTTTACAGGTTCTAATTTCTCTTTTAATCTTTGTTCTCTTGACATCATAGAGACTAATTCTACTTCAGCTCCTGCTAAACTCATATTTGATGGACATACATATAAATTTTTTATTATTGTTGTTTGTACTGCTTCACTCATTTCTGTTTCGTTTACTAAAATATCATATGTAGAGCTTTCAACTTCTTTTTCAACTCCTAATCCACTAGAAGCATTTCCTTGTGGGTCTGCATCAATTAATAAGACTTTTTTTCCTTTTTTCGCTAAAATTGTTCCTAAATTGACTGTTGTTGTTGTTTTTCCTACTCCACCTTTTTGATTTGCTACTGATATAACTTTTCCCAATTATTCCGCCTCCATTTAAGTTAACTTTTACTTATATGTTTTATCTGTTTCCTATTATTATCATATATAAATATAACAAAAAAGTCAATAAATTTAAGATATTTTTTTAACTTTTTATTACAGAAGAATATCCTTTATTGTAGAGAAGCTGAAAATAGTTGATAATTATATATTAACAATTTTTAAAATAAGAAAAGCTATCGTGAATCTTTTTAAAGGTAACTTTTACTTGTTGTATACGGAAAAATCCTATATAAGGTCAAGATAAAAAATTATTTTTCCTATACAATAATAAAAAGAAACTGTACTAAAATATATCTCTAGTACAGTTCTCATGTTTTACAAGAAACTTTTAATTATTAATTTATTGGTTCCTTAGATGGTGTTCCTGGTTTTCTTGGGTATTTGCTTGGAGTAGTTTTTACTTTTTTAATAATTACTATATTTCTCATCATATCTGATTTAGGTAATTGAAAGTTATCTATATTTTCTATCTCTCCACCTAAAATTGATATTGCTTTTTTACTATTTTGAAGTTCTTCACTTACTTCAGAACCCTTCATACAAATACTTTTTCCACCAACTTTTACTAACGGTAACATATATTCTGATAAAGTTGCTAAGTTTGCAACTGCTCTAGCAGTAGCTATATCAAATCTTTCCCTGTATTTTTTATTTTTTCCAGCTTCTTCTACTCTAGAATGTATTGTCTCAATATTTTTTAAATCTAATTGATTTATTACTTCATTTAAAAAATTTATTCTCTTATTTAAAGAGTCTAATAATGTAATTTTTATTTCTTCATTCATTATCTTTAAAGGTATTCCTGGAAAACCTGCTCCTGTTCCAACATCAACAAGTGTGTTTTTTCCTTTTATATCCTTTAATACAGTTAAAGAATCAATAAAATGTTTTATTATTATTTCCTTTGGCTCTGTAATAGCTGTTAAATTTATTTTTTCATTCCATTCTATTAATAAATTCATATATTTATAAAATTTTTCAATTTGAATATTTGAAAATTCTATTGAAATTTCTTTTCCATATGAACTAATTAACTTAGAAAACTCTTCTATTTCCATTTTTACTATTATTTCCTCCTTAAGTACAATTCCAGTTAAAAAAGTATTAACTTTCTCAACCTTCTTTTCCTTTATTTGTTTTCCTTAAATTAATATAACTTTTAAATAACTTTATATTATTCTCATACTTTATTTAGTTTCAATATATTTTTTTATTTCTTATTTCCTATCTGTTGCAAATATACTAAAAGCACTGATACATCTGCTGGTGAAACCCCTGATATTCTAGAGGCTTGACCTATTGAACGAGGTTTAAATTTATTTAGCTTTTGTCTTCCTTCTAAGCTTATTCCATTAATTGTTTCATAATCTATATTTTCTGGTAAAATCTTTTCTTCTAATTTTTTAAATTTTTCTACTTGTTCCTCTTGCAACTTAATATATCCTTCATATTTTATTTGAATTTCAACTTCTTCTTTCTCTTGCGCTGTAAGTTCTGGCCTATTTTCGTCTATATCTTTTAATATTTCATAAGAAACTTCTGGTCTTTTTATTAATTCAGCCATTTTACTTCCATTATTTAATTCTGATGTACCACATTTTTTAAGTATTTTATTTACTTTCTCTGTTGGTTTTACTACTGTCTTCTTTAATCTTTCCACTTCTTTTTCTATATTCTCTTTTTTAGTTAAAAATCTTTTATATCTTTCATCAGATATTAAACCTATTTCATGTCCTATTTCAGTTAATCTTAAATCTGCATTATCTTGTCTTAATAAAAGTCTATATTCAGCTCTAGAAGTCATCATTCTGTAAGGTTCATTAGTCCCCTTTGTTACTATATCATCTATTAAAACTCCTATATATCCTTGTGTTCTATCTAATATTAATGGCTCTTTTCCTTTTATTTTTTGTGTTGCATTTATTCCTGCAAGTAATCCTTGACACGCTGCTTCTTCGTATCCAGAAGTACCATTTATTTGTCCTGCCATAAATAATCCTTCTATCCCTTTATATTCTAAAGAAAGCTTTAAGTTTGATGGATCTATACAGTCATATTCTATTGCGTATGCTGGTCTAGTAAATTCTGCTTTTTCTAAACCTGGTAATGTTCTATAAAAAGCAATTTGGACATCTTCTGGTAATGATGAGCTCATTCCTTGAATATACATTTCTTCTGTATCTAGTCCTACTGGCTCAACGAAAGCTTGATGTCTTGGTTTATCGCTAAATCTCACTACTTTATCTTCTATTGATGGACAATATCTTGGTCCTGTTCCTTCTATCCTTCCTGAATATAATGGTGACCTGTGTAAATTTTCTTTTATTATTTTATGTGTTTCATCATTTGTATATGTTAGATAACAATCTACTTGTTCAAAATCTTTAGGCTCATTTTCAAATGAAAAAGCTTCTATATTGTTATCACCTTTTTGTACTTCCATCTTAGAAAAATCAATACTTCTTCTGTTTATTCTAGCTGGTGTTCCTGTTTTAAATCTTACTAAATTAATACCTAATTTCTTTAGCACATTAGATAATTCATTAGCTGCTGCTACACCATCTGGCCCACTTTCTTTTGAATAATCTCCTATAAAAATTTTCCCTTTCAAGTATGTTCCTGTTGCAAGTATAACGGCTTTTACCTTATATATTGCTCCTACATCAGTTTTAATCGCCGTTACCCTTCCATTTTCCACAGAGATATCCACAATTTCTCCCTGTTTTACCTCAAGATTTGCTTGTTTCTCCAAAGTATGCTTCATTTCTGCTTGATATTTTTTTCTATCTGCTTGCGCTCTTAATGAATATACTGCTGGTCCTTTAGAAGTATTTAACATTTTTACTTGTATCATTGTTTTATCTATATTTTTCCCCATCTCTCCACCAAGAGCATCAATTTCTCTTACTAAATGTCCTTTTGAACTACCACCTATATGTGGATTACATGGCATATTAGCTATTGCTTCTAAGCTAATTGAAAAAATTAGCGTTTTCATTCCTAGTCTTGCAGCTGCCAATGCCGCTTCACATCCAGCATGACCTGCACCTACAACTGCTATATCATATTCTCCTGCAAAATATTCCATTTTTGTTTCTCTCCTTTTTATTCCTACTTCCGTGTGAAACAGAAAGTTATGTTTCATTAATGTTTGTTTGAAAATTTTACTAATTAGTAAATAGCTTTTGGTATTACATTGTATTACATTAGGTTTTTTGAATTCAAAAAGCTATATTCGACATTTTTCTACATTTACATAACATTGTTTTTTTATGTTTTCTGGTTCATAGACCCGTTGTGTTTGTAGTGTTCCACCACTTATGTGTTCGTCATTTACTTTTTAGTAAACATTTTTTTACTCCATTTTTATTTATTTTTTTGTTAATTTTTAAAGTATCTTTAATTCTCTTTAAATTCGTTTTTAAGCGTTTTTATCTTTTATCTTACAAGTTATACTATTTTATATTTTATTTGGTTTATTTTTTATTTTAAGTGGCTTATTTTATAATTTATTTTCCTAGACAAAATTTAGCAAAAATTTCATTTATTATATCTTCTGTTACAACTTCTCCTGTTATATTTCCTAAATTTTCCAAAATTTCTTTTATATAAATTGCAACTATATCTAATGGCATTTTATCTTCAATAGTTTTTAAAGTTTTATTTACACTTTCAATTGATTTTTCTATTAAATTTTTATGCCTAATATTTGTAATAACAATTTCATTATCTAAATTTATTTCATTTAAATTAAATAAATTTGTTATTTCTCCATAAATTTCTTCTATTCCTATATTATTTAAAGCTGATATCTTTATAATTTTACTTTTAACTTTTGAAAAATGTTCATCATTTTCATCAATTACTGGCTCTAAATCTATTTTATTAAGTACAATTATTGCATTTTTATTTTTTATTAATTCGATTATTTCTATATCTTCTTTTGTTAAATGTTTTGTACTGTCAAAAATAGCAATTACAAGTTCTGCTTCTTTAGCTATTTCTTTGGCTTTAGCTATTCCTATTTTCTCTACTTCATCTTTAGCATTTCTTATTCCTGCTGTATCTATTAATTTTAATGGTATTCCATTGATATTTACAAATTCTTCAATAGTATCTCTTGTAGTTCCCTCATATTCAGTTACAATAGCTCTTTCTTCTCTTAAAATTTTGTTTAATAATGAAGATTTACCTGCATTTGGCTTACCTATTATTGCTGTTTTTATTCCGTCTTTTATAATTTTTCCATTATCGAAGCTTTTTTCTAATTTAGTTAATTTAGTTTTTACACTATTTAACATATCTATTATTTGGTTATTTGTAACATCTTCAACATCATATTCAGGATAATCAATAGCAACTTCGATATTTACCATTACATCTAATATTTCTTGCTTTATTTTGGCAATTTCGTTTGAAAGAGTGCCCTCTAATTGCTTTATACCGGTCTTTGCTTCCCTCTCTGATTTAGCATTTATTATATCTATAACAGATTCTGCTTGTAATAAATCTATTCTTCCGTTTAAAAATGCTCTTTTGGTAAATTCCCCTGGTTCAGCTAGTTCTGCACCATTTTTCAAGCATAATTCTAGTATTTTTTTTACTATGATATTCCCTCCATGTGAGTTTATTTCACACATATTTTCTGCTGTATAGCTTCTTGGTGCTTTGAAATATGAAACTAATACTTCATCAACTATTTCTCCATCAGCTACTATATTTCCATATTTCATTCTATATCCTTTTATATCTTCTATTTCTTCTTTTTTCTTTGGTTCAAATATTTTATCTAAAACTTTAAAACAATTTTCACCACTCATTCTTATTATACCTATTCCTCCTATTCCGTGGAGCCGTAGATATTGATGCTATTGTACTCATAAAAACCTCCTTTTTTCTTTATACAAAAACTTTTTATATTATATCATATTATGTCAATTTTTTTAAGTCTTTTT
>CATYUF010000014.1 GCA_958413095.1 uncultured Clostridium sp. | reverse complement strand
CAGCTTCTTCAGGAGGATGGGTAGGTGTTACAAATACAACTGCTGAAATTTCAAGGACTCATACTGTAACATCAAATGGAACATATTATTTCTATGTAAAGAATGCTAGTGGAAATGTTAATAAAAAGGCTATTGCTGTTACTAATATTGATAAGACTGTACCTTCAACTTCAACAGTGTCTGCTGGTAGTGTTAGTAATAAAACAGTAACAATAACTGCAAAAGGTGCTGATGGGCAAAGTGGTTTAGCGAGCTATAAATTTTATGTTGGTGGTGCATTAAAATCAACTCAGACAACATCAAATGGCTCAGCAACTTATACACATACAACAACTTTTGGAAGTGTAAATGCTTATGTTATTGTAACTGATAAAGCTGGGAATACTAAACAGTCAAGTACTATTACAATAACAGATAATACTATAAAGACATTAGCAGAATTGAAAACTTTTATAGATAGAGTAAATACTGGAACAACATATCAAGGTGTAACTATTACACAAATAGCAGATATTAATATAGGTGGAAGTTCTTCTGGAAATTGGACACCAATCAATGGTTTTAATGGAACATATAATGGGAATAATCATACTATTAATGGATTATATATTAATCATAAAACAAGTAATATGAGTAATATGGGACTTTTTGGAGTTACTAATAGTACTACAATAATTAAAAATTTAAATATATCAGGAGCCTCAATATATAGCAATTCACAGAAGATAGGAATTTTAGTTGGCCATAATAGAGGAACTATTGAAAATGTAAATATTCAAAATGGATATGTAACATCTTTGTATAAAGCAGGAGGAATATGTGGCATAAATGAAAGAGGAAGGATTATTTCATGCAAGAACAATGCAACAGTGAATTATATAAAAACAACTGGTAAAGGAGATGCATCAGGTTGGAACATTGGTGGAATAGTGGGAGAAAACATTAATAATTCATCTAAAATTAGCAAATGCATAAATACAGGCTCAGTCACTGGGATACATGGTGTAGGAGGAATATGTGGATCAGGTCATGGAACAATAGAGTTGTCTGTTAACAAAGGAACAGTTACTTCTACAGAATCTTCGCCAGAAGATGGGTATAGCATGATAGGGGGAATTATTGGATTTGCAGCATATGAAAGTACTATATCTATTTTAAATTGCTATAATACAGCCACAATATCATCAGCAAACGACGCTGGAGGAATTGTAGGGGATGCAGTTGGAGATGGAGGAAAAGTTACAATTCAAAATTGTTATAACCGAGGAAATGTATCAGCTCCACAAAATAAAGGTGGAATTTTAGGGTTAAAAAATCAAAATGGAACATTAACAATAACAAATAGTTTTTGGCTATCAGGAACAGGTCCATCATATGGAATAGGATGGAATGTGAGTACTAATAATGCAAATAATGTTGGAGCGACACCTAAAAATTCTTCACAGTTAAAGAATTTAGCTTCGACACTAGGCTCAGCATATAAATCTGATACTAAAAATATAAATAGTGGTTATCCTATTTTATCTTGGCAGTAAATTTTAATAATAACATTGTAAAAACTTTACAATTAAGTTAATATAATAAGTGAGTCAGATTAAAAAATTTGTACGATGGATTAATCTTGACAAACTATTCAATACTTAGTAAAATATATTATAGTAAAAGGAGAGGTGTATGCAAAATTCTAATAGAAAGTTTTTCGAAACACTAATTTCAAAAACTAAAATATATCTAGTAATAATATTAATATTATTAATTATACTAAGTATGCAAAATCACATAATGATAATACCATCAATAATATTATTTGCATCTGTCGTAGTATATTCATACTATACTAACAATAGAAGGAAAAGTGAAATATCAGAAACTTTGCAAGACTTAACATTAACAGTTGATTCAGCAGCAAAAACAAGTTTAATAAATTCACCATTTCCATTAATAATTATAGAAACAGATGGAAATATAATATGGAAAAGTTCAAAATTTAATATAGAATTTATGAATACAGATATAAATTCATATTTAAATGATTTAGTAATAGATATAAAAACAGAGATTGAAAGTAGAGAAAATAAAAAAGAAAGAACAATAGTAAGACATATTGAATTAAATAATAAATATTACGAAATAGTAGGAAAATTCGTGCATTCAAAGCATCACGAAAATAAAAATAATGATATATACATGTTAATGCTATATTTTATAGATGAAACTGAAAACATCAAATTGCAAAAAGAATACAAAGATTCTAAATCATGTGTAACTATAATGATGGTAGACAATTATGAAGAAACAATGCAACAACTAGAAAGTGAAGAAAAACCTCAAGTTATTGCAGAAATTGATAAATGTGTTTATGAATGGACAGATAAAACAAATGGTATTTTAATAAAATCAGATAGAGATAGATATATATATTTATTTGAACAAAGATACCTAGAAAAAGTAAAAGAAGATAAATTTAGTATTTTAGATAAAATAAAAGAAATAAAAACAAAAGAAAATATACAATTAACTTTAAGTATAGCAGTATCTAATGATGGCATAACAGATAAAGAAAAGTATAAATCAGCAGGAGCTGCAATGGATATAGTACTTGGAAGAGGTGGAGACCAAGCTGTTATACGAGAAAATGAAATATATAAATTTTATGGTGGAAGAGCTCAAGAAGTAGAAAAAAGAACAAAGGTAAAAGCAAGAATTGTAGCTCATGCATTGGAAAATTTAATAAAAGAATCTAGTAAAGTAATGATTATGGGACATACAAATCCTGATATTGACTCTATGGGAGCCGGTATGGGAGTATATCGCTTAGCAAGAGATATTGGAAAAAATGCATATATTATAGATAGTCAAGAAAGTAATACATTACAAAGCTTCAAACAGTCATTATCAAAAGAAGTAGAATATGAGGATATATTAATCAGTAAAGAAGTAGCAGAAGAAAATATTGATCAAGATACATTATTAGTTATTGTTGATACCCATAAAGCAACATATGTAGAAGCACCAGAATTATTAAAGAAAACAGACAAAATAGTAATAATTGACCACCACAGAAGAAGCGCAGATTATATAGAAAATGCTACATTGACATTCCAAGAAGTCTATGCTTCATCAGCAGCTGAACTTGTAACAGAATTATTGCAATATGCAGAAACAAAAGTTGAATTAAAAACGATAGAGGCAGAAAGTCTATATGCTGGAATAATGATGGATACAAAAAACTTTACTTTTAAAACAGGAGTAAGAACATTTGAAGCAGCAGCATATTTACGTAGATGTGGAGTAAATATAATAAAAGTCAAGAAATGGTTCCAAAGTGACCTAGCAACATTTAATAAGATTTCAGGTATAGTAAAAAAAGCAGAAATAGTAAATGACACAATAGCGATTGCAATATACGATAAAAAAGAAAAAGACTCAAGTGTAATATGTGCAAAAGCAGCAGACGAATTGTTAACAATTAGTGATATTACAGCATCTTTTGTACTAGGAAGAATAGGAAATAAAATATGCATAAGTGGAAGGTCTATTGGAGACATAAATGTGCAAATAATACTTGAAAAACTAGGTGGAGGAGGACATATAACTTTGGCAGGAGCTCAAGTTGAAGGAATGACAATGGAAGAAACTAAACAAGAATTGATTAATAGAATTAACGAATATTTTTCGGAAATTGAATAATTATAAAGACTTGATATGTAAGTGATTTAAAATGTTAAAATATTTTAGATTACTTATATGTCGTATTTGTTTACTGTTTCCTTCTCTTGGATACTCATGATATTCTTTTAATAGAATGATACACTATATAGAAAAAAGTTCTAAAAATTGAGTTGAAATGAATTTTTTGAAATCATTTGACATATAATAAAAAAAGTAGTATACTATATTTAACTTAATTAAGTAATAAAAGTTCATTGAATAATCGAAAAGAGCTAAATGTATGGTAGCATTTAGTTATTTTCATTTTTTAGAACAAAAGTGACATGCAAGTAATTTAAAATATTTTGACATTTTAAATTACTTATATGTCACTTCTTTTATTCGTGTGATAGTTTCATTTAATAAATTGTGTGTAATGTTAGAGTTATAGGAAATGCAAATTTCTATAACTAAAAAAAGATAATGTAGCTAAAATGGTAGTGCTACATTATCATAAATTCGGTTTAGCTAAACCTCATCTTGCTTAAGGTCATTTGGATTGTTGTCATTTTTGGCTTGGTCAAGAGCTACTTGATTTAAGTCTTTTTCTTTTTGCAAAAGTAATTCTACCAAATGCCATACCAAATCTGCATTGTTCATTGAATAATCCTCCTTTCGCAAAGATTTCCTTTGAAAAGGATGCTTACATTATAATAAAAAATCTATTAAAAAACAATATGCTTTGACAAAGTCTTTAAATTTCATATAACTATTTAGAGATAAGAAAAAGTTATTAATAAAATATGAAATTATAGTAAATAATTCACAGAATAGTGCAAGGTATTTATTGTTAATGAAATATAGCTGTTATTTTCATAATTTAGTCTTGTTTCAGTCGTCAAATAACTTGAAAAAAACGAAGAAATGTAGTAGAATATATCATAGTTTTTACTAAACAAGGAGGTATATAACTATGAAAGTAATATTGAAAGCAGACATAAAAGGTGTAGGAAAAAAAGACCAAGTAATAAATGCATCAGACGGATATGCAAGAAACTTTTTATTTCCAAAAAATTTAGCAGTAGAAGCAAATAAAGAAAATATGAGCAAGTTAAAAGCAAAACAAGATTCAGCTAAATACCAAAAAAACCAAGAAAAAGAAGAAGCAATGAAAATTGCGGATAAATTATCAAAAATATCACTAAAAATAAAAGTAAAAGCAGGTGGAAATGGAAAAATTTTTGGTGGAGTATCTTCAAAAGAAATAGCACAAGAATTAAAAGAACAATACAACATTGTAGTTGATAAAAAGAAAATAGAATTAAAAGAAACAATAAAAGAATTAGGCGTAAGAAGTGTAGAAATAAAACTATTTGAAGGGGTAATTGGAAAAGTAAAAATAGATGTTATTTCAGAATAAAGATAATAGCTTCAATATATAATGAATTTATCATTTCAGTGTAAAGAAAAAAGTTTCAATATATAAATCTGTTTTAAAAGGAAGCACAAACTATAGAAAACAAATTTAAAAATCTAAAAATATATGGGGGAATCAAAATGGAACTAGGTAAAGTACCACCAAATGACATAGAAGCAGAACAAGCGATTTTAGGAAGTATGCTTACAGATAAAGATGCAGTTATCTCAGCAATAGAAGTTTTAAAAGAAGAGGATTTTTATAGAGCAGATAATAGAGCAATTTATGGAGCAATTTTAAATTTATATAGTAGAGCAGAGCCAATAGATATAATTACTGTAAAGGCAGAGTTAGAGTCTTTAGGTAAATTTGAACAAGTTGGTGGTCTTGAATATTTAGCAATGTTACCAGACAAAGTACCTACAACAGCAAATGCAATGAAATATGTAAATATTGTTGAAGAAAAATCTACATTAAGAAGCTTAATAAAAACTGCAAATGAAATAATAGAACTAGGATATGACCCAACAGAAGATGTAACAGATGTTATGGAAAATGCAGAGAAGAAGATTTTTAATATAATGCAGAATAAAGATAAAAAGAGTTATTCTCCAATAAAAGATATTTTGGTAGATAGCTTTACTCAATTAGAAGAATTATATAATAGAAAACAACATATTACAGGAGTTCCAACAGGTTTCACAGAACTTGACTATAAAACAGCAGGTTTTCATGGGTCAGATTTAATACTAATAGCAGCAAGACCTGCTATGGGAAAATCAGCTTTTGCATTAAACATAGCAACAAATGTAGCAGTAAGAGCAAATGTACCAGTAGTTATATTTAGCTTAGAAATGTCAAAAGAACAAATGGTAAACAGAATTTTATGTAGTGAAGCTATGGTTGATAGTAATAAAGTAAGAACTGGTAAATTAGAAGAAGATGACTGGACAAAACTAGCAGGAAGTATAGGTCCATTATCAGAAGCTGAAATATTTATAGATGATACACCAGGTATATCTGTTACAGAAATAAGAGCTAAATGTAGAAAATTAAAATTAGAGAAGAATATAGGAATGGTAGTAATTGACTACTTGCAATTAGTTCAAGGTAGTAATAAAAGAAATGGAAGCCGTGAGCAAGAAATTTCAGAAATTAGTAGGTCTTTAAAAATTTTAGCAAAAGAAATAGGAGTACCAGTAATAGCTTTATCACAATTATCAAGAGCTGTAGAGCAGAGACCAGACCATAGACCGATGTTATCAGACTTAAGAGAATCAGGAGCAATAGAGCAAGATGCCGACATAGTTATGTTTTTATATAGGGATGACTATTATAACCAAGATAGTGAAAAGAAAGACATAGCAGAAGTAATAATTGCAAAACACAGAGGAGGCTCAACTGGAACAGTAGAACTATTATGGTTAGGAAGTTATACAAAATTTGTTAACTTAGAAAGAAGATTTGATGACTAATGTGATAATGAAAGATAATAAAAGAAGGAATGGATAATTTTGGGGTCGGAGACGAAAATCATTTATAAAGAAAAAGTGAAACATTCCAGCTAGGAGAGAAAATGGCAAAAAGAATAATATATGGATTAAAAGAAAAAGTTTTAGATACAATAAAAAAATATGAATTAATATCAAATGGAGACAAGTTAGTATTAGGAGTTTCCGGAGGACCTGATTCAATGTGTATGTTAAATGTTCTAAAAGAAATAAAAGAAAATGGGACATTAGATTTTAAAATTACAGTTGCACACATTAATCATATGATTAGGGAAGAAGCAAAAGAAGATGAAAATTATGTCAAAAAATACTGTGAGAAAAATGGAATTAATTTCTATTCAAAAAGTATAGATGTAGAAAAAATTGCCAATACTAATAAAATAGGAACAGAAGAAGCTGGAAGAAATGAAAGGTATAAATTTTTTGATGAAATATTAAGAAAAACAGCTTCAAGTAAAATAGCAATAGCACATAATAAAAATGACAATACAGAAACAGTAATAATGAATATAATAAGAGGAAGTGGAGTTTCAGGATTAAAAGGAATCGAAGCAAAGAGAGAAAAATATATAAGACCACTGATTGAATGTGAAAGAGAAGAAATTGAAGAATATTGTGAAAAAGAAAACTTAAATCCAAGAATAGACAAAACAAATTTTGAAAATATTTATACCAGAAACAAAATAAGAAATATTGTAATACCATTTATAAAAAAAGAGTTTAATCCCAATATTATAGAAACAATAAATAGATTATCAGATTTAGTAACAGAAGAAGAAATATATATTGAAAAACAGGTCGAAAAAGAATATAAAGAAATACTTATAGAAGAAGATTTAGAAAAAAGAACAATAATACTAGATTTAAAGAAATTTAATAATGAAGAAAAAGTAATAAAATCAAGATTAATACTATATACTATAACGAGGCTCTTTGGAAGTAGCAAAGGAATAGAAAAAATACATATAGAAGATATTATTAAACTTTGTAATAATAATGTAGGAAATAAATATTTAACTCCAAACAAAAATATAAAAGTTTTAACTAAAAATTCAAAAATATATTTTTTAGGCCAAGCATAATTACCCAGTATCCGTAAAGGTATAGAAAGCATGGTAATTTTGTAATGAAAAAGAAATAAAAAAACTATTGAAAAACAAAAAACAATATGATATAAGATTTTAAAACATAAAGGGGATGTGTTGTGATTTTAACATAATGCATAAAAGAGGAGGAAGAAATTTTGAAAAATGGAATTAAAACATTAGCTATGTGGCTAATTATAGGAGTAATATTTATTGTAGTATTATCATCAGTACTAGAAAATAGTAATTCTAAATTAAAATATTCTGATTTAATAGCTGATATTAATAATGGAAATGTTGAATCAATACAAATACAAGCAGATGGTAAAAATGCACAAGTACAATTAAAAGACGATAGAGTAAAAAAAGAAGTAAACATACCAGATATGGAAAGTTTTATGGCTTACACAGAAGACTTTCTTAAAGCAGGAGCATTTACTTTAGAAGAAAAATCTGAGTCAATATTCATAACAATTCTTAGCTTGTTAACACCATTTGGAATAATAATAATTTTCTTAGTATTCTGGTTCTTAATGATGGGAGGAGCAAATAATGGAGCTCCGGGTAATAAAACAATGGCATTTGGAAAAAGCAAAGCTAGAATGATGACACCAGCAGAAAAGAATAGAATAACATTTGAAGATGTAGCAGGTGTTGATGAAGAAAAAGAAGAATTAAGTGAAATAGTACAATTCTTAAAAAATCCAAAGAAATTTACAGATATGGGAGCAAGAATTCCAAAAGGAGTTTTATTAGTAGGTCAACCAGGAACAGGTAAAACTTTATTAGCAAAAGCAGTAGCAGGAGAAGCAGGAGTACCATTTTTCATAATAAGTGGTTCAGACTTTGTTGAAATGTTTGTCGGAGTAGGTGCATCAAGAGTAAGAGATTTATTTGAAGAAGCTAAGAAAAATGCACCATGTATCATATTTATAGACGAAATAGATGCAGTAGGAAGACAAAGAGGTGCAGGACTTGGTGGAGGACATGATGAAAGAGAACAAACATTAAATCAATTATTAGTAGAAATGGATGGATTTGCTGAAAATGAAGGAGTAATCGTTTTAGCAGCAACAAATAGACCAGATGTATTAGATAAAGCCTTATTAAGAGCAGGAAGATTTGATAGACAAATAGTAGTAGGAGCACCAGATGTTAAGGCAAGGGAACAAATATTAGAAGTACATTCAAGAAAGAAAAGATTAGCAGATGATGTAGATTTAAAAATAATAGCAAAAAATACTTCAGGATTCGCAGGAGCAGATTTAGAAAATGTCCTAAATGAGGCAGCACTTTTAGCAGCAAGAAGAAACTTAACTGAAATTGGAATGAAAGAAATAGAAGATGCAATGGTAAAAGTTACAATGGGACCAGAAAAGAAAACAAGAGTAAGAAGCGATAAAGAAAATAGACTAGTAGCATATCATGAAGCAGGTCATGCAGTAGTAAGTCACTACTTAGAAACACAAGACCCAGTGCATCAAATATCAATAGTACCAAGAGGAATGGCTGGCGGATATACAATGTATAGACCAACAGAAGATAAATCTTTCATGTCAAAAACAGAAATGGAAGAAAATATTGTATCATTACTAGGAGGAAGAGTAGCAGAAGCACTTATATTAAATGATATATCAACAGGAGCAAGTAATGATATAGAAAGAGCTACAAAAATAGCTAGAAGCATGGTAACAAAATATGGTATGAGTGAAAGAATAGGGGCTTTAATGTTAGGGGAAAGCCAAGAAGAAGTATTCTTAGGAAGAGATTTTGGACATACAAAAGAATATTCAGAAGAAACAGCAGCAGTAATAGATGAAGAAACAAAAAGAATAGTAGATACTGGATATAATAGAGCTAAACAAATATTAACAGATAATGTTGACAAATTACATCAAGTAGCTGGAATTTTATTAGAAAAAGAAAAAATCGAAGCTGATGAATTTGAGGCAATATTTGGGGAATAGATATGAAAAATTATTATGATATATTAGAAGTAAATAGAAGAGCATCAAAAGAAGTTATAGAAAAAGCATATAAAGTATTAGTAAAAAAATATCATCCAGATTTATATACTGGTGAAAAACAAAAATATGCAGAAAAGAAAATAAAAGATATTAATGAAGCATATGATGTATTATCAGATGAATTTTTAAAAGAACAATATGATGCAGAACTTGAAAAAGAAATAGAAGAAATGTATCAAAAAAAATATAGTGTGAGAAATAATTTTAAGGAATATCAAACTAATAGTGAGAATGATATAAATAATAGTGAATTTAATAAAAATAATGCAAATAAATCAAATAATAAAAAAAATACTGAGCAGGAATATAATAAAAAATTAGGTAGTTTTGCTGGAATTGTAGAGTTAACAAAAGAATTATATAAAAATAAACCTAAAAGAGATGAATTAAAAAAAATTACTCAAAAAGATATTATTGCAGTCATACTCACTATAATTGTTGTAATACTAATAGGAATAGCTTTATGGTTTATCCCATTTACCAATGGATGGATGAGAGAATTTCTGTTTGAAAATCCTTTATTTAACTGGATTGGAAATTTATTCTCATAATTTTAATGATTTTGGTGATTTGGGTGGTCGGATGATTTTGGGGTCGGAGATAAAAAGTAGCAAAATTATTTAAATGATTTCTGGGCGAAGACAAAAAGTAGAAAAATAAAATATAAATTAAATAAAGAGAAATACCAAAAATAATAAATATAAAACAAATTAAATTAATTTTATAATAATATAGATTAATTTAACTTGTTTTTTTATTTTGAGTATTATTTTTTAAATCAGAAATACCAACTATATAATCAATAGAGGTCTGGTAATATTGAGCTAAAGTAAAGAGATGTGAAATAGGAATAGTTCTTTTACCACTTTCATATTCAGAATAATATTGTTGTGATATACCAAGAAGTTGAGCAATATCTTTTTGAAGTTTATCATTATCTTCTCTCAAATCTTTAATTCTTTTAAATTTCAAATTTATCACCTGCTAAATTTATAATATATATAATATTAGCAAAAAATTAAATAAACGAAACTTTATACATTAAAAGTTATGTATAAAAATGAAAATATTTATATTACAAAAATGCATTTTAAAATTAATAAAATTTACCTATTGACAACAATATTGCTTTAATGTATAATTAATACCGTTAATAAGGGTTATCCCAACATACAGTTTTCGTATGACCGGAAGGAGGGGAAATTAAATGTTAGAGATTAAAGTTAATAATGGAAATATAGAAGATGCATTAAAAAGATTTAAAAGACAATGTGCAAGAAATGGAGTACTTCAAGAAGTACGTAAAAGAGAACATTATGAAAAGCCTAGTGTAAAGAGAAAGAAAAAATCAGAGGCTGCAAGAAAAAGAAAATTTTAGTAATTAAATAACTGATAAAAATAGGGATGGAAAATTGATTTTCATTTCTATTTTTTGTTTTTACTAAAAGGGATAAAATAGGAAATTTTCAATACAATAAAAAAAGTAGAAAATTTAATTATTCTCTTTGTGTTTTGAATAAAAACGTGCAGAAAAAGTATAATAAGTTAGAAAGAATAGTTAAATGTATTAGTCTAAAAATAAAACTTATTAATATAGAATTTATGAAAAATATAAAAACTTAATCATTAAAATATTGTAAATAACAAAAAATAGTAATACAATAACTTAGAAAAAGGGATAGTTTGGAAGAAAACAAAATCTTTCATACTATGTAAGCTTTTAAATTTAAGAGGGAAAGGAACGGTTTTTATGGAATACAATAAAAGTGAAATAAAAAAAGGAATAAATTTGCATACAATAAAAACAGACAAATTTAAAACAAACTTAATTGCAATTTTTCTAACAACAAAATTAGAAAGAGAAACTGTAACTAAAAATGCAGTAATATCAGCTTTACTAAGAAGAGGAAGCAAAAATATGCCAACTCAAGAACAGATTAGTAAAGAACTTGAAGAAATGTATGGAGCTAGTTTTGACTGTGGTCTAGATAAAACAGGAGATAATCAAGTTTTAAAATTTTATATAGAAACAGTAAATGATAAATTTTTACCACAAACTGAAGAAAATATGTTGAAAACTGCTATTGAAAAAATATTAGAAATAGTATTTAATCCATTAGTAGAAAATGAAGGATTCAAAAAAGAATATGTTGAACAAGAAAAGAACAATATAAAACAAAGAATAGAAGGAAAAATAGATAATAAAGCAAGTTATTCTCTTGATAGATGTATAGAAGAAATGTATAAAAATGAACCATTTGGATTATACAAATTTGGATATATAGAGGATTTGGATAATATTAATGAAAATAACCTATATGACCAATACAAAAAATTAAGAGAAGAATGCAAAATTGACATATTTGTATCTGGAGATATTAATGAAAATATTAAAGAAATATTAAATAATAATGAAAATATCAAAGAATTAAATGAAAGAGAAGCTAAATATAATACAAATAATGTGGAGAAAAAGAAATCAAAAAATGTTGAAGAAAAAACTATAATAGAAAACATGGATGTAACACAAGGTAAATTAGTATTGGGATTAGATGTTGATTTAGATAATGAAGAACTAAAATATGACACAATGGTATATAATAGTTTATTAGGTGGAAGTGCTAATTCTAAAATGTTTCAAAATGTAAGAGAAAAAGCACATTTAGCATATGTAGCAAGTTCAAGTTATCATAGAATTAAGAACAATATTTTCGTAAGATGTGGAATAGAAATATCAAACTATGAAAAAGCATTAGAATTAATAAGAAAACAAATAGAAGATATGAAAGTAGGAGATTTTACGGAAGAAGAAGTAGAAAATGCAAAAAAAGGTATATTAGCAGCAATAAAATTAATAGATGATGAGCAAGATACTCAAATAACATATTGTTTTGGACAAGAGCTATCAAAAAATGAAGTGAATTTAGAAAATTATATGGAAAAAATTCAAAAAGTTAGTAAGCAAGATGTTATAGATACTGCAAATAAAGTAAAAATAAATACAATATACTTTTTAAGAAATTAGAAAAGGAGGAATTTTAATGCAAATTATAGAGAATTCAAAGGTAAAAGAAAAAATATATATTGAAAAATTTGATAATGGATTAACAGTAATGATAATACCTAAACCAGGTGTTCAAAAGAAATATATGATTTGGGGAACAAATTATGGCTCAAATGACAATGAGTTCATAGTTCCAGGAGAAGAAGAAAAAACGGCAGTACCAAATGGAGTAGCACATTTTTTAGAACATAAAATGTTTGAGCAAGAAAATGGAACAAATAGTTTAGATGTTTTAACAAGTTTAGGAGTAGATGCAAATGCATACACAACAAATGACCATACAGCATATTTATTTGAATGCACAGATAATTTCTATGAAGCAATGGACGAATTGATGGACTATGTTCAACACCCATATTTTACAGACGAAAATGTAGAAAAAGAAAAAGGAATAATTGGTCAAGAAATAATGATGTATGATGACTATCCTGAATGGAGAGTTTATCTAAATGCTATGGAAGCAATGTACCATAACAATCCTATAAAAATAGATGTGGTAGGAACAATAGAAACGATTAGTAAAATAGATAAAGAGATATTATATAAATGTTATGAAACATTCTATAACCCATCAAATATGGCAATGGTAATTTGTGGAGATTTTGAGCCAGAAAAATTAATAGAAGAAGTAAAGAAAAGATTAATAGACAAAAAAAGCAATGGCAAAATAGAAAGAATTTTTAAAGAAGAACCAGAAGAAATTGTAAAAGAAAAAATTGAACAAAAATTAGAAGTTAGTCAAGCTTTATATACAATAGGAATAAAAGATAAAATTGATAATGTAGAAAATTCTAACAAAACAGATATAGTAAAAAAACATATTGCAATAGAAATTTTACTAAATATAATAATGGGAAGAAGTTCAAAGTTATACAAAGACTTATATAACGAAGGATTAATTTATTCAGGAGCAAGTTTAGACTATGAATTTTCAAAAACATATGCTCATATACTAATTGCTGGACAATCAACAGAACCAGAAAAATTATATGAAAAATTCAAATTAAGGGTAAAAGAGTTAAAGAAAAACGGAATAGATGAAAATGATTTCGAGAGAAACAAGAAAATGATATATGGTGGATATGTAAAAGAATATAATGATGTTACAGATATTGCAAGAATGTTTTTAGCAGATTACTTCAAAGGAATTAATAGTTTTGACTATATAGAAGAAATAAACAGTATAAATGTAGAATATTTAAACCAGGTGTTAAAAGATGTATTTAAAGAAAATAAAATGGTACTTTCAATAGTAAAAAGTTAAAAAATAATAGGTAAAAAATGTGTAAAAAAAGCGGTTATTATAAATTCAAAAAAATAATACCGTTTTTTTCTGTTTCTAGCTGTCGAAAAACAAGAAAAAATGTTATACGAAAGTTGACAAAAACCATTGAAAATACTTGACTAGGGGAGTTTTCTGTGTTAATTTATAATTATACGAAAGATAAATTAATAAAAAAGGAGAGATGAGTATGTTAAATGATGAAATTTGTAAATTAAGAAACAAATTAAATCAAAGTATAGAACAGAAAAAAGACTATACGATTATTTATCAATTAAGCATAGAATTAGACGAACTAATTGCAAAATATTATGAAGATAAACAACAAGTTTGTAGAGTTTGCAAGGCAAAAAGAAGTAATAAAAGAAATAAAATTGAATTAGGCGGAAAAACTTAAAGACGCAAATTTATTTTATACAATAAATTTGTGTCTTTTTGTTTTTTGGTTGAAAATAAAGAAAAAATATTATATAATTATTAACCGAATAAAAGGAGAAAAAATATGCGAGTTAATAAAAATGTAATAGAAAATTTATATAATGATGCAGGTTATGAAAGAACAAAAAAAGCTCAAAAATATAGACAACAAAGAAGAGTGAATATCCAAAACTACGAATATGAAAATTCACTAAACTTTGAAATAAAAGCAAAAGTAAAAGGAAATGGAGAAATATATAATACATATGTATTAGTAAAAGAGGGAGAAATAGAAGATGTAAGTTGTACTTGTTTAGACTATTATAATCATTATGGAGTATGTAAGCATTCTTTAGCAACAGTATTAACATTTGTTGATGAAGGGAATAACTATTCTTTAGAAGATGAACAACAAGAAATAGAAAACGAAACAGCTGACACAGAAAAAATTAAAGAGCAAGGTTTTGAATTGTTTGAAGACATGAGAGAAAATAAGACAATGGAAAGTGAAAATAAATTATCTACAAAAAACATATCAAACTCAAACACAACTAAAAATGAATACAGAATTTTTAACCAAATGGTAAGTATTTTTTACAACGAAGAATTAGAAGATGTAGAAGAAGAGGAAACAGAATTAAAAACACAAGGAACTATAAAGTTAGAGCCAAGCATATACTATGACAAATTTACAGGAGAAATGAAACTTGAATTCAAAATTGGAAAAACAAAAATGTATAAAATAAAAAACTTATCAGAATTTTATACAAGAATGCTAAACAAAGAGAATTATAGTTATGGTAAAAACCTAAAATTTGTTCATATAAAAGAAAATTTTGAAGAACAAAGTCAAAAACTATTAGATTTTTTAATGAAATACGCAGAGATTATAAAATATGCAAATTCAAACTCCAATAGTAATTATAGATTCTATGGAAATGCATTAAGTGAAACTAGTATAATATTAAGCAATAGTGGAATAGATGATTTATTTGAAATACTAAAAGGAAAAGAGATTTTAGTAAAAAGAGAATATACAGAAAATTTAGTAGAATTTACAGAAGAAAAACCAGATATAGAGTTTATATTAAATAAATTAGAAAAAGACCAATATGAAATAGTACCAAGTATTGATATATATAAGGTATCTATAATAATAGGGAAGAAATATAAATATGTTTTAAGTGAGAAAAAATTATATAGATGTACAAAAGAATTTGAAAACTCAAATTTAAAAATGTTAGAAATATTTAGACAAAACTATATGACAGAAGTAAAACTAGGAAAAAAAGAATTATCTCAGTTATTTTCGATTGTAATACCTAAAGTAAAAGATGCAATAAACTTAGAAAATCTAAGAGAAGAAGAAATAGAAAAATATAAACCGGAAATATTAGTAGTAAAATTATATTTAGACTTTGACAAAAATGATTATTTAATAGCTGATGTCAAATTTCAATATGGAAATAACGAATTTAATCCTTTAGATGAAAAACAAAAAATAAACTTTGCTAGAAATAAAATTCAAGAAACAAAAACTTTAAACATTTTCAGAAAAACAGGATTTATGTTTGATATAAATAACTTAAGATTTATATTACCTGATAATGATAAGATTTATCAATTTCTAACAGATGATATAAACTATTATATGCAAAAGTTTGATGTATTAGTAACAGAAAATTTCAAGCAAAAACAAATAAGACAAAATAAAATTGGAAGCTTAGGTGTTAAAGTTGAAAATAATTTGCTATCAATAGACTTAAAAAAATTAGACATAGATGTTAATGAACTAGAAGATATAATGTCAAAATATAACTTAAAGAAAAAATATCATAGATTAAAAGATGGAAGTTTCTTGAACTTAGAGAATAATGAAGAAATAGAATTTTTAGATAAGTTAACTACTGGAATGGGAATAGACTATAAAGAAATAGAAGAAGGAGAAGTAAATCTTCCAATTTATAGAAGTTTCTATTTAGATAAATTATTAAAAGGGATAAATAGTAATCAAGTAAATAAGAATAGTGAATATAAAAAAGTAGTAAAACAATTAAATAAAGAAAATATTGAAGAAGAAATACAAATACCAGAAAAGTTAGAAAATACACTTAGATATTATCAAAAAACAGGATTTAAGTGGTTAAAAACATTAGATAAATATAATTTTGGAGGAATATTAGCAGATGACATGGGATTAGGAAAAACAATTCAAATGTTATCAATAATTGTTGATTATGTGGAAAATACATCCCTTGAAGAAAGAAGAGCAAGTATAGTTGTATCTCCTAGCTCATTGGCTTTAAACTGGGAAAATGAAGCTAAAAAATTTGCTGAAGGCTTACAAACTATGGTGATAAATGGAACCTTGCAAGAAAGAAAGAAAAAAATATCAGAAATTCAAAATTATGATTTAGTAATAACATCATATGACTTATTAAAAAGAGATATAGAATTATACAAAGACAAAAATTATAATTTTAGATTTATAATAGCAGATGAAGCACAATATTTAAAAAATAGTAATACACAAAATGCAAAAGCAATTAAGAAAATTTTAGCAGATACAAAATATGCACTTACTGGAACACCAATAGAAAATTCTTTAGCAGAATTATGGTCAATATTTGATTATATAATGCCAGGATATTTATTTGCATATAAACAATTTAAAAATATGTATGAAACACCAATAGTAAAAGATAATGATGTAAAAACAATGAATAAACTAAAAATGTTAATAGAACCATTTGTATTAAGAAGGACGAAAAAAGAAGTATTAACAGAACTTCCTGATAAAACAGTTACAGTATTAAGCAATGAAATGGGAGAAGAACAAAAAAATATATATTTATCATATTTAGCCCAAGCAAAACAAGAAGTAGCAGAAGAGATAAATGTAAATGGAGTAGAAAGAAGTCATATAAAAATATTAGCAGCTTTAACAAGATTAAGACAAATATGTTGTCATCCAAGTTTGTTTATAGATAACTATAAAGAGGGAAGTAGTAAACTAGAGCAATGTATGGAAATAATAGAAGATGCAATTCAAGGAAATCATAAAATATTATTATTTTCTGGATATACATCAATGTTTAGTATAATAGAAGAGGAATTGAAAAAAAGAAATATTAACTATTTTAAATTAACAGGAGCTACAAAAGTAGAAGAAAGAATGAAACTAGTTGATGAATTTAATCAAAACCCTGAAGTAAAAATATTTTTAATTTCACTAAAAGCAGGAGGAACAGGACTAAACTTAACAGGTGCAGATATGGTAATTCACTACGACCCATGGTGGAATTTATCTACTGAAAATCAAGCAACAGATAGAGCTTATAGAATTGGGCAAAAAAATAATGTGCAAGTTTATAAGTTAATTACTAAAAATAGTATAGAAGAAAAAATATATGAGTTACAGCAGAAAAAAGCAGAATTAATGGATAATATGCTAAGTACGAAAGTTTCATTTATTAATAAATTATCTAAAGATGATATTATGAAATTATTTGATACATTTTAAATAATATATTAATAATTAATGATGCAAAGACTATATTTGAAATGGTACTTAATAAAAATATAAAGTCTTTTACAACATGTGTTAAATAAAAATATATAAACAGAACTTACAAGTTTGTGGGAAAAGGGTGAAAAAATGAAAAGAAGAGAAAATTGGGCAGAACGATTTGAGAGAAAACAAGAAGAAAAAGAAGAAATGACTGAAAATATTTTGAAAAGTAGACAATTAGAAAAATATAATGAAGCAATAAGAAAATTAAAAGAAGAATATGCAGAAATAAGGGATAATGATTACAATACACAAATAGAAATTTTGGAAAGAATGTTAGAGATATATTGTGACATAAAGAATTTATCGATTGATGGAATAAATGTAGAAAAAGAAATAAAAAAGCTAGAAGAAAATATAAATTATTTGAAGTTTAGAGTACAATATTTAGAAGAATACAATGTTGCTGAATTTTCAATAGAAAAAGTTAGAAGACAAGCGGAAATAGATGAAATGTATTATGAAGAAAAATTATGTGATTTGAAAGAAGAAAAGTCACAACAAAATAGTTTACTAAGGTTGAAGAAGATTGCTGATAGAAGTAAAGAAGCTCAAAGTTGGGAAGAATATAAAAAAGAAGAAGAGGAAAAAGAAAGATGAAAGATTATATAACTGTTATTGGAGGAGGACTAGCTGGAACAGAAGCAGCCTATCAAATTGCAAAAAGAGGAATAAAAGTAAAATTATATGAAATGAAACCTATAAAATTTTCACCAGCGCATAGCAACAAAGATTTAGCAGAGATAGTGTGTAGTAATTCATTTAAATCAAATTTATTAACAAATGCTTGTGGACTTTTAAAAGAGGAATTGAGAAGATTAGGTTCTTTGTTGATAAAAATAGCAGATGAAACAGCAGTGCCAGCAGGACAAGCATTAGCAGTAGATAGAGATATTTTTTCAAAAAGAGTAACAGAAGAAATAAGTAACAATGAGTTAATAGAAGTTATAAATGAAGAAGTTGTTGATGTTTCAAAACTTGTAGAAGATGGAATAGTAATAGTAGCAACTGGACCATTAACATCAGAAAAATTAGCAGAACAAATTCAAAAAATAACAGGACAAGATAAATTATATTTCTATGATGCAGCAGCGCCAATAGTATCAAAAGACAGTATCAATTTTGATATAGCATTTTATGGGGATAGATATAGCCAAGAGAAGAAAAAAGAAGAAACTATTGAAGAATGGAAAAATAGATTGGCAGAACAAGAAGCAGAAGAACAAAGTTATATAAATCTTCCAATGAACAAGGAAGAGTATGAAAATTTTGTAAGTGAATTAGTAAAAGCAGAAGTAGTAAATTTACATGAATTTGAAAAGAAAGAAATATTTGAAGGATGTATGCCTGTCGAAATAATGGCCAATAGGGGAATTGACACTTTAAGATTTGGACCACTAAAACCGGTAGGGTTTGACAATCCAAGAACAGGGAAAAGGCCTTATGCAATAGTACAATTAAGGCAAGATGACAAACAAGCAAGTTTATATAATTTAGTTGGATTTCAAACAAATTTAAAATTTGGAGAACAAAAAAGAGTATTTTCAATGATACCAGGTCTAGAAGATGCAGAATTTATAAAATATGGAGTAATGCATAGAAATACTTATATTAATTCTACTAAATTATTAGATGAAACATATAACTTGAAATTGGATAATTCAATATATTTTGCAGGACAAATAACAGGAGTAGAAGGATATGTAGAATCAATATCTTCAGGAATGGTAGCAGCAATAAATGCAGTAGAAGACTATAAAAATAGTATTGAAAATCACGAAAATCATAAAATTGCTTTTTCAGAGTTTAATGTAATAGGAGCTTTAGCTAAATATATTTCAACAGAAAATTCGAAATTTCAACCAATGAATGCTAATTTCGGAATTTTACCTGAACTAGATGGGAAGAAGATAAAGGATAAAAAAGAAAGATATATGAAAATAGCTAAGAGAAGTATTGAAATATTAGATATTACAAATATTACAAAAATATGACATTTTTATTAAAAAGTGAATAAATTTACATAAAATCATTGAAACGATGGAAGAATTTTGCTATAATTATAAATAGTTATATTTTATGAGAATAGGTAAATATTCTGAAAGGGGTAATTATGGAAGATATTAATAAAATAATGAAGACATATAAAGAAGAACAAAAAAGATTAACTAAAACAAAGAAAGATGTGAATTTAGAGAAAAAAGAGCAAGAAATATCTTCAAATGAAATAGACATAAAAAGACAAATTATGCATATAGAAAGATTAAAAGAAGAAAGAGAAAACTATAAAGATTCTGTAGCTATGGATGATATTGCTATAAGAGAAGAATATGATAAAAATATAAAAAACGAAGAAGATAGACTTGAAAAACAAAAAAATAGTTTAGAAGATTTGAAAAAAGAAAAAAACATATTAGCTATCAATAAAGATAAAAAGAATGAAGAAGTAAAAAAGAAAATTCTTCAAAAAATGAATGAAAATCAAGACAAATTAAGAAAAGATTTAACAGCAGAACAAAAGAAATTAGAAACAGAAACTAAAAAACTAAAAGTTCAATATGACATGAAAATGATAGAAATTCATGAATTTAAATATAAATATGATGAAAAAGGTGTGCCTACAAATGGAGAAGAATATAGGAAAATGAACGAGGAAGCCTTAAAAATTCATGAAGATATGAAGAAATGTGAAGAAAATATAGGGCTTTGTAAAAAAGAATTGGAAAAGAGTAGAGAAGTTATATCTGATATGCCTAAATTGTCTAAATATGAAATTTATGATGAAAGTGTATTGGATAAAAATATAGAAAAAACAGAAAAAGTGGAGAACACAGCAAATGTAGAAAATTCAGAAAAAAACACTCAAGGACAAACAAAGTCAACAGAGGAAATTATTAAGGAAATACAAAAAGAAACTGAGGAACAAAATAGAAATTATAGAAATGTTCATTTAGAAGCTGGACCATATGTAGATAAAGTAAATGTAAGTAAACAGTCACAAGGACCTAAAAATACATTTGAAATTGAAAATGCCATAAATAATGCATATAATCAAATGCAAAATGATAATAGAAATATAACAGTAGATAGAGAAATAGAGCAAATGGCTAGAGAAAACAACAGAACAACCAAAAGTGCAAATAGACCAAACCAAGCAACTAAAGCTAAAACAGTGGAATATATAGAAATACTAGAAAAAGAAGGAAATATTAATTATTATATTGATGGAGATGAACAAGAACATACTATTTCTATAAAACAAGCATTAGAAGAGAAAAAAGATAAATTTAAAAGACTTGGAATTTCTGATATGTGTAAAGAAATTACAGGAGGAAGAATAAAAGGAGCTCTTTTAAAGAGAAAAGTAAATCCAGAAATAGTAGCAGCTCTTGGAAATAACACTGACCAGATAAAAGAATATATAAGTAATATATATTATGAAGAAGATTTGCCATTTCAATTAGTACATAATTTGGAAAAAACAAGTATTCTTTCAAAAATTAAATTAAACAAATTTGTAAAAGCCGAAGAAATATGTGGAGCATGGGTATCTGGAAAATTATTTGACAAAAATAGAGCAATAGTTGCAAAGAAAAAAACAAAAGCAATAGCGGGAAATGTTAAAGAAGCACCAAAGGAAAAAACAGCAAAAATAAAAGATTTTTCTCAAGAAAAAGAACAAACAGCGAAAAGTAAAGGTAGAGATTTTGTTCAAAAAATACCTAATAAAGATTCAAAAATAGAAGCAACTGCTAGACAAGCAATGGTACAAAAGGAAAGCGAAAGAGAGTTAGCTAATAATGTTCAAAAAATAATGCAAGAACAAGGAGAAAAGGAAAGATAAAATATATAAAGACCATGGAATTAAAAAACTTCCATGGTTTTTATTGACTTATTTATCAAAAGATGCTAAAATATATACCGTACGGTAGAATACATAAAGTATGCAATTCCGTAGAGTTTTATAATTTTTAGAAAAGCAGATTTTAAAAGTATTATGAACAGAAGTAAATAAAAAATTATAAAATTTAGTAATAAAAAACAGGAGGTGAAATTTAAGTGCCAACAATTAATCAATTAGTAAGAAAAGGAAGACAAACAGGAGTAACAAAATCAAAATCTCCAGCTTTACAACATGGATGGAACTCAAAAAATAAGAGATTAACAAACAACAGAGCTCCACAAAAAAGAGGAGTATGCACAGTTGTTAAAACAGTTACACCTAAAAAGCCAAACTCAGCTTTAAGAAAAGTAGCCAGAGTTAGACTTTCAAATGGTTATGAAGTAACATCTTATATCCCAGGTATAGGACATAACCTACAAGAACACAGTGTTGTATTAATAAGAGGTGGTAGGGTAAAAGACCTTCCAGGAGTTAGATACCATATCATAAGAGGAACATTAGATACAGCTGGTGTTAAAGATAGGATGCAAGCTCGTTCTAAATATGGAGCTAAAAAACCTAAAAAATAGAAAAATAAACTAAATCAGGCATCTTGCACAATTTCGCTATTGCTTTCAAACTTCAACGTATACTCGTACGCCTTCAGCTTGAAACCAATATCAAAATTGCACAATATACCTAATTTATTCAATTTTTTTGAGATAGGAATTTAGCAAATAAAGTTAGTGCTTGTACTCTTACTAAACTTAAGGTACTTAAATTTAGATAGATTATAAAGCACTATGCGGAAAAGTAAACAAAAGTAAAACTTTTCAGAGTACCGAAATGCTTTTATGAAGCATTAATAATTTAATTAATTTAAGGAGGGAAGAATAGTGCCAAGAAAAGGATATATAGCAAAAAGAGATGTATTACCAGATCCAATATACAATAGCAAAGTTGTTACAAAATTAGTAAATAACATAATGTTAGATGGTAAAAAATCAGTTGCTCAAAAAATAGTATATGATGCATTTGATATCATAAAAGAAAAAGAAGGAAAAAATCCTTTAGAAGTTTTTGAAGCAGCTTTAGAAAATGTAATGCCAGTTCTTGAAGTTAAAGCGAGAAGAGTTGGTGGTGCTACATACCAAGTTCCATTAGAAATCAGACCAGAAAGAAGACAAACTTTAGGGTTAAGATGGATAGTATCATATGCTAGAAACAGACATGAAAAAACTATGGCTGAAAAATTAGCTGGGGAATTAATTGATGCTGTTAATGGAAATGGTGGAGCATTCAAGAAGAAAGAAGATACACATAGAATGGCTGAAGCTAATAAGGCTTTTGCTCACTATAAATGGTAAAATTTCGATTAAAAACAGCAATCTGCACATTTTCGATACTTTCATCAACTTTCGACGTACCCTCGTACGCCTTCAACTTGCTGAAAGTATCAAAAATGCACATCTTACTATTTTTAATCAAAATTTAAGAAAAAATTAGTATTAAAAGCAATAATCTGCACATTTTCGATATTTACATCAACTTTCGACGTACCCTCGTACGCCTTCAACTTGCTGTAAATATCAAAAATGCACATCTTATCACTTTTAATGAAAATTTTTAGAAAAATGAATTATCCGAGAGGGGGAAATTTTGATGGCAGGAAGAGCTTATCCATTAGAGAGAACTAGAAATATCGGTATCATGGCTCACATAGATGCTGGTAAAACAACAACAACAGAAAGAATTTTATTCTATACAGGTAAAGTTCATAAAATAGGAGAAACTCACGAAGGTGCAGCAACAATGGACTGGATGGCACAAGAACAAGAAAGAGGTATAACAATTACTTCAGCTGCTACAACATGTTTCTGGAATGATAATAGAATTAATATTATTGATACTCCTGGACACGTTGACTTTACAGTAGAAGTACAAAGATCTTTAAGAGTTCTTGACGGTGCAGTTACAGTATTAGCTGCTAAAGGTGGAGTTCAACCACAAACAGAAACAGTTTGGAGACAAGCTGATAAATACCAAGTTCCAAGAATGGTATATGTAAATAAAATGGATGTAACAGGAGCAAACTTCTTACTTTGTGTTGATCAATTAAAAAATAGATTAAGAGCAAATGCTGTTCCAATCCAATTACCAATTGGTGCAGAAGATCATTTCTTAGGAATAGTTGACTTAATCAAAATGAAAGCATTTATTCATAAAGATGATTTAGGAAAAGAAATTGAAGAAACAGATATTCCTGAAGATATGAAAGAAATGGCTCAAGAATACAGAGAAAAAATGATTGAATCTGTTGCTGAACAAGATGAAGAATTAATGATGAAATATTTAGAAGGAGAAGAATTAACAGAAGACGAAATTAAATTAGGTCTTCGTAAAGGAACTCTTGCAAATAAAATAGTTACAGTATGTTGTGGTTCTTCATATAAAAACAAAGGTGTTCAAGAATTATTAAATGCAATCGTAGATTATATGCCATCACCACTTGATATACCTCATATCAAAGGTGTTGATGAAGATGGAAATGAAGTAGAAAGAAAAACTTCTGATTCAGAACCATTCTCAGCATTAGCATTTAAAATTGCAACAGACCCATTTGTTGGAAAACTATGTTTCTTTAGAGTTTATTCAGGAGTTCTAGAATCTGGTTCAACTGTATTAAACGCTAATAAAGGAAAGAAAGAAAGAATAGGAAGAATTCTACAAATGCACTCAAATCATAGAGAAGACATAGAAAAAGTTTATGCTGGTGATATTGCAGCAGCTGTAGGATTAAAAGAAGTAACAACTGGAGATACATTATGTGATATGAATGCACCAGTTATATTAGAATCAATGGAATTCCCAGAGCCTGTTATTGATATAGCTATTGAGCCAAAAGACAAAGTAGCTCAAGAAAAAATGGGTATTGCTTTAGCAAAATTAGCTGAAGAAGATCCAACATTCAAAACATATACAAACCATGAAACAGGACAAACAATCATCGCTGGTATGGGTGAATTACACTTAGATATCATCGTTGATAGATTAAAAAGAGAATTCAAAGTTGAATGTAATGTAGGTAAACCACAAGTTGCTTATAAAGAAACAATTAGAAATAAAGTAAAAGTTCAAGGAAAATTCATCCGTCAATCTGGTGGTAAAGGACAATATGGTGATGTTTGGTTTGAAATGGAACCATTAGAGCCAGGTAAAGGAATAGAATTTGAAAGCAAAATAGTTGGTGGAGCTGTTCCAAAAGAATATGTAAAACCAATTGAACAAGGAATGAGAGAAGCAGCTGAAAGCGGAATCTTAGCTGGATACCCAGTTATAGACTTTAAAGCTACATTAGTAGATGGTTCATACCATGAAGTTGACTCTTCAGAAATGGCATTCAAAATTGCTGCATCTATGGCTTTCAAAGAAGGTTGTAAACAAGCTAAATCAGTTATATTAGAACCAATCATGAAAGTTGAAATAACAGTTCCAGAAGAATACATGGGAGATGTTATTGGAGATGTAAACTCAAGAAGAGGTAGAATGGAAGGTATGGATGGAAATGATGGAATGCAAGAAATCCATGCATTTATACCACTTTCAGAAATGTTTGGTTATGCAACTGACTTACGTTCAAAAACTCAAGGTAGAGGAACATACTCTATGGAACCATCTCATTATGAAGAAGTTCCAAAATCAGTATTTGAACAAATCGTTGCTTCAAGAGCTAAAAAAGACTAAAATAAGATTTTGATTAAAAAAATCTAATAATAGTAATAATTATAATGAAATTTGCATATTATACATTTTATAGAAAAAGTATTGATTTTTTCTATAAAATGTTATAAAATGCTAATACTAAAAGAATTTAAGTCATTAAATTTAAATTATATAAAATGAGAGAAGACATAAAGTCTAACTCAAAATAAAAAGGAGGAATTATAAAATGGCAAAAGCAAAATTTGAAAGAACAAAGCCACACGTTAACATCGGTACAATCGGACACGTTGACCATGGTAAAACAACAACAACAGCAGCTATTACTAAATACTTATCATTATTAGGAAAAGCTAAATTCGAAGCATATGATGCAATCGATGGAGCACCAGAAGAAAGAGAAAGAGGAATCACAATTAACACAGCTCACGTTGAATATGAAACAGACAACAGACACTATGCACACGTTGACTGTCCAGGACATGCTGACTATGTTAAAAACATGATTACAGGTGCTGCTCAAATGGATGGAGCTATATTAGTTGTTTCAGCAGCTGATGGTCCAATGCCTCAAACAAGAGAACACATCTTACTTGCTAGACAAGTTGGAGTTAAATATATCGTTGTTTACTTAAACAAATGTGATATGGTTGATGACCCAGAATTATTAGAATTAGTTGAAATGGAAGTTAGAGATTTATTATCAGAATATGGTTTCCCAGGAGATGATATTCCAGTAGTAAAAGGATCTTCATTACAAGTATTAGAAAGTACATCAACAAATCCAGATGACGAAGTTTACAAACCAATGAAAGAATTAATGGAATATGTTGATAGTTATATACCAACACCAGAAAGACCAATCGACCAACCATTCTTAATGCCAGTTGAAGACGTATTCACAATCACAGGACGTGGAACAGTTGCAACAGGTAGAGTAGAAAGAGGAGAAGTTAAATTACAAGACGAAGTTGAAATCATCGGTCTTACAACAGAAAGAAGAAAAACTGTTGTTACAGGTGTAGAAATGTTCAGGAAATTATTAGATCAAGCTGAAGCTGGAGATAATATCGGAGCATTATTAAGAGGTGTAGATAGAAAAGACATCGAAAGAGGTCAAGTTCTATGTAAACCAGGATCAATAAATCCACATACAAAATTCACATCAGAAGTATACGTTTTAACAAAAGACGAAGGTGGAAGACATACTCCATTCTTCAACGGATACAGACCACAATTCTATTTCAGAACAACAGACGTTACAGGTGTTATCGAATTACCTGCTGGAACAGAAATGGTTATGCCTGGAGATAACGTATCAATGACAATAGAATTAATCACACCTATCGCTATCGAAAAAGGATTAAGATTCGCTATTCGTGAAGGTGGTAGAACAGTTGGTTCAGGTGTTGTTGCTGATATTATAGAATAATTTTAATTTGAACAGAAACACCAAGAGTGTTTCTGTTTTTGGCTAAAGATGAAATCAAATAGTAAATTATAATTGACAAATGAGGAGGTGATATTATGTATGAACTTATACCATATATTTCGTCAGTAGTGTTTATTCTTCTTGGAGGATTTATGCTTCTTTTCCCAACTAAAGCACTAAAAAAAGAAGATAGAGATTCAGAAGAGAAAATAAAGAAATGCAGACGAAATGGAATTATGATTCAAGTATTAGGAATTCTACTATTTGTTATGTGCCATTTTTTTAATTAAATAATAAATAATGAAATAAAAAAGCTAGAAATATATTTGAAATAGTTCTAGCTTTTCTTGTAAAATACAATTTATTTTAGTAAATCTCTTGTATTTTAGTAAAAAAAATAATAAAATAGATATGTTATAAATAAAATGAAATAAGACAAATAAAAATGGAGGAAACAAAATGAAAATAATGCTAGATGCAATGGGTGGAGATAATGCACCAGATGCTAATATAAAAGGAGCAGTAAATGCAATAAATAAAGTAAAGGCAGAAGTTGTATTAGTAGGAAAAGAAGATGTGATAAGAAGTAAAATAAAAGAATTTTACGGAAAAGAAATTGAAGAAATATCAAGTAGACTAAAAATAAGAAATGCAACAGAAACAATAGAAATGGAAGATACACCAACTGTAGCAATAAAGCATAAAAAAGATTCATCAATGGTTGTTGGATTTAAGATGTTAAAAGAAGATGAAGGAGATGTATTCATTTCAGCGGGAAATTCAGGAGCTTTACTAACAGGAGCAACATTAATAGTAGGAAGGATTAAAGGAATAGATAGGCCAGCATTAGCAGGAATACTTCCAGCATATAAAAGTCAATTACTATTAATAGATGCAGGGTCAAATACTAATTGTAAGCCTATTAACTTATTACAATTTGCACAAATGTCTAGTATATATTTAAAAAATACATATGGAATAGAAAATCCAGCAATAGGATTGTTAAATATAGGAACAGAAGAAACTAAAGGAAATGAATTAGTTAGAGAAAGTTATCATTTATTAAAAGAAAAGTCAGAAGAATTAGGAATAAATTTTGTAGGTAATGTAGAAGGAAGAAATGTGTTTTCTGGAAAAATTCATGCAATTGTTACAGATGGCTTTACAGGAAATGTATTTTTAAAAACTACAGAAGGGTTAGGAAAATTTGTTAAAAAATCATTAACAGAGAGTTTTACAAAAAATATAATAGCTAAAATTTTAGCTATACCAGCACTTCCAGCATTAAAAAGATTTACTAAAGTTATGGATTATAAATCATACGGAGGAGCATTATTTTTAGGTGTAAAGAAACCAGTCGTAAAAGCACATGGAAGTAGTGATGCGTTACTATTTGAATATACAATAATACAAGCTGAAAAATTTGTGGAAAATAAAGCAGTAGATAAAATGAAAGAAGAATTTGAAAAACAAAGGAATTTAGCAGAAGAACAGAAAAATATATAATTTAAAGTAGATTGACAATTCTGACTTGGCAGTATAAATTTATGAAAAATATTAAATTGACTTGACAAAAATAAAAACATATAATATAAATGTGATATCAAATATATCATTTGTAAACTTGAGAGGAGGTGAACTCGGAAAGTGAGTTCAGAAGAAGTTTTAGAAAAAGTAAAAGGAATAATTGTTGAACAATTAGGCGTTGCTGATACAGCAGTAACAATGGAAGCATCTTTCATAGATGACCTAGGAGCTGATTCATTAGATATAGTTGAATTAGTTATGGCATTAGAAGAAGAATTTGATATAGAAATTCCAGATAGTGATGCAGAAAAAGTTGTAACAGTAGGAGATGTAGTTGACTACATAAAAGAAAATGTAAAATAAAAAAATGGGATTAAGGAAATATAGTTCTTTAATTCCTTTTTTTACTTCAAATAAGAAAAGTAGCGAAACTACACTAGAAAGGCTATTGGGGGGCTTTTTAAAGGTCACATTTACTTGTTGTATACGGAAAAATCCTATATAGGGTCAAGATAAAAGGCGATTTTCCCTATACGACAAAAAAGAAGCTATTATATAAATATTTAATAACTTCTTTTATACAATTAGATAGTTTAATAATACATATTTCAAAAAATATCTATAAAGTTTATATACATATCAAAGTTTTTAAAGAATATTTTTAGGTAGTCGTCAATGCCCTTTTTTTCAATAAAATTTTTATTGCAGATATCAAAAGAATACATAACAGTATCATCTATAAGCATACTTAGAGTTCCGACTTTTTCATTTTCAAAAACAGGCGCTACCAAATTAGAATTGCAATTTATACGAATTTTTATTTTATTTTTGTCTTCTACCTTAACAGGAATTTTATTATATTTTAATTTAGGACATGACAAACTCAAATTATTACTAATGCCTTTATAAACATCAAAATATTCATTGTTATTTTCTATCCATTTATTAAATTCATTTTCAATTATTTCATTTATATTAATATATGTAAAATTATTTAATGAATAATTCAAAAGTTTAATACTATCTTGAGTTCTGAATTTTTTAGTATCTGCACCTAAAACCACACAAATTATATCTTTATCTCCGACGTTCGCATGCAGTAACTAAACAACGATTAGCCCCATTAGTAAATCCTGTTTTAACACCATAAACACCATCAAAATTGCCTAATAATTCATTAGTATTTAAAAGTTCTTTTGGATATCCATTTATAGTTATAGTAAAAGTTTTAGAGCCAACTATATGGGAAAAGGTTTTATTATTTAGAGCATAATTGGTTAATAAAGCTAATTCATATGCAGTAGTGTAATGTTCATCCTGGTCTAAACCATGAGGAGTAACGAAATGTGTATTTGTTAAATTCAATTCTGATGCTTTTTTATTCATTAATTTAGCAAATTCTTCAATAGAGCCAGAAACATATTCTGCTAAGGCAACAGCTGCATCATTTCCTGAACGAAGCATTAAACCATATAATAAGTCATTAACTGTTATTTTATCTCCTGATTTTAGTCCTAGCCTTGAACCACCGGTATTACCAGCTTTTTTAGAGATTGTTACTGTTTCATTTAAATTATAATTTTCAATAATTACTATTGCTGTCATTATCTTAGTAGTAGAAGCCATTTTCTTTTTAGAATATTCATTTTTACCTATTAAAACAGTATTAGTTTTCCTATCAAGTACAACATATGCTCTAGAATTTATAGTTGGAAATTCCTGTGTAGGATTAGAACTTTCAATATACTCATTACTATTTATATATGATGAAATATCAAAATCTTCTTCTTGTATTGAAATATCATCGGCAAACGAGTTTGTAAATATAAAAATTATAAAACTAAATATAATAAAAATTTTTAATAATCTGTTATTTCTTATCATAAAAAATACCTCTTATATATAATATAAAGTAATTTATAAAAGTATGATAAGTTTTTTAATATAATATAAAAAATTGCAATAGTTATTAGTATATTGGGAAAATATAGGGGAAATGCGCAAAAGCCACATTAATTTACATAAATACTTGATTTTGATTTACAAATGTAATATAATTGTAATGTACGAAGAGCAAAAATAAAGAAGTTGTAAGTTATTAATCCGTAAGTATTATGAAGAAGAAAAAAATCATAAAAAAAAGACTAAAAATATGTATATTGACTAAATAAAATAATAGTGTAAAATATACGATAAGGAGTGTAAAAAATGAAAATCAAAAGATTATTATTAATAATTATATCAATATTAATTACAACAGTATTGATGTTATTGCCTAATATATCTAATGCAATGACACTTAATCCACCACTATATTTTGGAATAACAGAATTAAGAACATTATCAACGCCTAATTTAGGTTATGCAATAGGAAATCCAGATATAAATAGTGTGACTAGTTCATCTGCTAAAATTTGGAATATAGTGCAATATAGCAGTAACAATTTTAGTGACCCGAAGGAAGTAAATGTATACTGTGTAAAAGCGGGAGTAGGATTTAGTGATGTTAAGAAAAATGCAGAATATAATTTAAGTTTTGATATGTATACAGAAAGAGAAGAAATAGCAAAACAAAATGATATATTAAATAAACTTGTCAATGGTGGACATTATAATAATCTTTTAGCACTTGCTGATTTAGTTTATTTACCAGGAGTTTCAACAGAATCAGAAAAAAATGCTTTATTAGAAAATGCAGGAATATATAAAGAAGCTTGGGATTTTGAGCTATCAGATGATGAAATAAAAGCAATTCAACAAGCAGCAATGTGGTATTTTACTAATTATGGAGAAGAAAATAATAAATATGATAAATATGATAATACATCTTGGCTATGGTACACAGAAGATGGAAGCACATATAAAAATTTTAGTGAATATAATCCAACAAATACAGTACCAAATGCTAGTGCAGGTTTCCAAAAACAACAACAAGCAGAATTATTATATAAATATTTAATAGATACAGCAAATAAAAATGCTAATAATTATGCAGATTCAAATGGAAAGTATAAAACACAATTAACATTATATGCATCAAGTAAAAACAATCAAGAACAGCCATTAATGGAAATAGAAAGACAAGCTCAAGAATTTGATTTAGCTTTAAGAAAATTTATAACGAAAATAAATGGAGTAAATGTTACAAATTCTAGAGTACCAGTGATAGATGAAAAAACTTTAGAAGATGGAACAACAGCAACATATAAACACAGAAAAGATCCAATAGAAGTAAAAAAAGATGCCGTTGTTACATATAATTTGACTATATATAATGAAGGCGAAGTTGATGGAAGAGCAACAAAAATAGTTGATCAATTACCAACAGGATTGAAATATTCAAAAATAAATACACAAGGTTATGATGTAGACTATAATGAAGAAAAAAATACAGTAACTCTTACAAAGAAGCAAGATAATAGCAAAAACTTAAAAGCATATACTAAAGGAAAAATAGATTCAGAAACTATTGAAATAGAAGCAGTGGTTACAGCTGAAGAAGATAATAAAGTTTTAACAAATGTAGCGTATATAGCAGAAGAAGTAGATGCAAATGGTACAGTAATAACAGACCAAGTTGGAGTAGATAGAGATTCAGAACCTGCAACAATTCCAAATGTAAATAAAGATAATATGGACAATTATAAAGGTAACTCTCAAAATAAAACAGAATTATCTGATTCAAATTATTTTTACAAGGGTGAGCAAGATGATGATGACTTTGAGAAACTAATAGTAAAAAAAGAAACAATAATAGAAAAGAAAGATTTTGATTTAAAACTTGTTAAAAGAATAGTAGAAGTAAATGACAAGAAAGTAAAAGAAAGAATACAAGGTGTAGATATAACTAAATTAGCAAATGGAACGGCAACAACAGCAGATTATCAATTAAATAAAGAGCCAGTTTCAGTAAAAACAGGAGATTTAGTAAAATATACTTTAAGAATATATAATGAAGGAGAAATTGATGGATATGCTTCTCAAATAACAGAAGATATTCCAGAAGGATTAGAATTTTTAGGAGCAACTATTGATAAAGATATGAATCCTATAACTGATAAAGAGGAATTGGCAGCAGTGGAATATAATACAAAAATGGGGTGGACATATGTTAAAGGAGATTCTTCTAAAATTACAACAGACTATTTAGCCAAAGGAAAAGGAGAAGAAATAACAACAAAAGGAGCAAATTTAATAAAAGCCTTTGATCCATCTAAACCATATAGTGATGAAAAAGATAATAGAAATCCAGATTACAGAGAAGTTTCAGTAATATTAAAAGTTGTTGCAACAGACCCAGGTATTGGTATTATAAGAAATGAAGCAGCAATTACAGATGACTCAGATAGTGAAGGGAATCCAGTAGAGGATAGAGATTCAAAACCAGAAGAATGGGTAAAATATGAAGATGATGAAGATTATGATAATATAATGTTACAAGAATTTGATTTAGCATTAAGAAAATTTATAACAAAAATAGATGAACAAGATGTAACAACAAGAGTACCACAACCAAGCTATGATAAAGAAAAAGATAAAATAACATATAATCATCCAAAAGACCCAATGGACGTAGTAACAGGAGATATAG
>CATYUF010000013.1 GCA_958413095.1 uncultured Clostridium sp. | reverse complement strand
CAAATGTAAGAATATGGCAATTGTAATATTTTTGTAATATGATTAAATTTCCCTGATAATTTTGTACTTTTTTGTATTTTATTTTTCCATTCCTCGCTTTAATATTTCTATTTGTTTCTCTAATTCTTCTTCAGCTTTTTCTTCACTTTTCTTTTTAGTTAATACATCCATTATTGAAGCCCTAATTACTACTGTGAGAATTTTCATTATATATTTTAAATCTTCTTCATTCTTTATCTTTAAGATATCTGTATTTATTATATTTCCATTTTCTTTATTTGCTTGATACATACTTTTGCAATTTATTCCATCAAAAATATTTACATTTTCTTCTTTTAATTTTTGGATAATATTATGACATAGCATCATATGTGGAGCATTATAGCTTTTTTTAGAAACATATCGAAAAATATCTATTGATGTTGCAAATATATCTCCTTTATTTCTTTTTAATGAATCTTTTATCTCTTCTTTTTCAAATTTTATAAATTCATCAATTATATATTTCAAAGCATCTTCTTTATCTTCAAAATATTGATAAAAGCTTCCCCTTGGTATTTGTGCTTCTTCAACAATATTACTTATAGATGCTTTAGAAATTGTATTTTTGCTAAATTCATTTATAATAGCTCTTTTTATTTTTTCTTTCTTTTCAATATTCAAATTGAAAAATGTTATTTTAGGCATTTAATCATCTCCATAAATTATTTATTTTTATGTTCAAGAAAAGTAACTTTGCCATCTCATCTTTTCATCAATTTAATTTTTCAACAATACCAATAAAATACTCATTTAACAAAAAATAGCACTTTTCCAAGTACTACTTTCTATTCATTATTATGCACTTTCATTTTCTTTTTTAGCTACTATTTCTTTTCCATCATAATATCCACAGTTTTTACAAACTCTATGTGGCATTACTGGTTCGTGGCAATGTGGGCAACTTGCAAATGTTGGTTGCTCTTTTTTCCATGTTGATCTTTTTGAATGTGTTCTAGCTTTTGACCATCTTCTTTTTGGTTGTGCCATCTTGAATTCCCCCCTTGCTTTAAGATATATGTATATATCTATTCTTATTTTTTCGTTATTAATCACTATAAAATTATACAAGTATTTTTTACTTTTGTCAACTCTTGCTACAATATTTTTTATATAAGTCTTTTAACTTTTTCTTGTTAACAACTTCATTTATTCCTTTTTTACTTACTTGTTGAAAAAAATCTGTTATTAAATCTTTCATGTTTGGATTTAACATTAATTTTTCTTTTTCATGCTCATTCCAATATTTTATGGGATATTCTTTATTCCATTTTTCCCCTTGATATACTATTCCTGCTGACAATTTGTCACATAACATCTCTACTGTATATTTATATGGCATTATCGGAGTTTTTTCCTTAGCTGATAAATCCATCCAATATTCACTATGATGTTTGTTTCTTCCCTTATGATGTAACCAAGCTTCAGAATAGCCTTTTTCTTCTTTTGCTGCTGTTATAGGTGAACGATTTCCTTGATAATATTTGATGCTTTCTATAAATTCTGTTGGAGAATATTTTGATAAATCATGACATATTCCTCTCCAGGGTATTCCTGCTTTACAACATAATTTAAAAACTATCCATTTATGTTTTGTTACTAATTTTAAATGTTTAAATATATTTTTTATTTTTATCATTTTGTTCCTCTTTTCTTATTGTTTCTGCAATTTATATTTTAGTATAATTATTAGTATATTATTTCAACTTTATATCTTTCTAGCATTAAAAAAATACTTATAAAAATACTTATAAAAATACTTATAAAAATATTTCTATTAGTTTTTATTATTTATTTTAATATTCGAATATTATTTTATCACAAATAAGTCATATTTTCAAATTCATTTTATAGAAAATTTACTAAATTATTAGCCTTTTCTATGTTTTTTCTATATACAACAAATATAAAGTTATAACTCTTGTAACTTTGATGTTTTTCTTATTAAATTAGGTTTTTACACTTTTTATTTCATCATAAATGAAAAACTAAAATATTATATCTTATCACTAAATTTTAATACTTTCTAATAGCAAAAATCAAAATATTATCATACTATATCTATTATTACTATTTGCCATAGTATTATAAACTTAAATTAGGTATTATCTTACCCCTTAATTTAAGATAACAAATTAAAATTATTTATTTAATTTTGATAACTATATTTACAAGGAGGAATACATGTATGTGTGGTTTTACTGGTTATGCAAATTTTATCGATAAAATACATCATTCTAAATCCGTTATTCAACAAATGAATTCAAAATTATCTAAAAGAGGTCCTGATGAAGATGGTTACTACTATTCCGATTATGTTCATCTCGCTCATAAAAGATTAATTGTCATTGACCCAGAAGGTGGAAAACAGCCTATGATTGAACATTATTCATATGGGGATTATATAATTTGCTATAATGGTCAATTATATAATACTAAAGAATTAAAAAATATATTAATTGAAAATGGATTTGAAATAAAAACTCATTCAGATACGGAAATTTTATTAAAATCGTATATTCATTTTGGAAATTCTGTTGTTAATTATTTAAATGGAATTTTTGCTTTTGCTATTTTTAATACTAAAAAAGAAGAATTATTTATTGCTCGTGACCATTTTGGTGTAAAGCCTTTCTTTTATACAATACAAAATAATACTTTTATATTTGCATCAGAAATTAAAGCTATTTTTAAATTTCCTGGTGTTGAAAAAATTATTGACTCCCAAGGAATCAGCGAGTTATTTGGTATAGGTCCTAGTCATACCTCTGGCACAACTGTTTTTAAAAATATTTTTGAGTTAAAACCTGCTCATTTTGGTGTATTTAATAAGGCTGGCTTACACCTTACTAAATACTGGAGTTTAAAATCTAAGGAGCATACTGATAGTTTAGGAAAAACTTGTGAAAGAATAAAATATCTTTTAAATGATTCTATTACTAGTCAACTTGTTTCTGATAAACCTATTTGTACCTTCCTATCTGGTGGATTAGATTCAAGTATAATAACAAAATTTGCTGCTGATTACTATAAAAAAGAAGGTTTGCCTCCATTAGATACATATTCTATTGACTATGTTGATAATGATAAAAACTTCGTAAAAAGTGATTTTCAACCAAATTCAGATAATTACTATATAGATTTAATGACTAAAAATCTTCATACCAAACATCATAAAATTGTTATTGATACACCAGAATTAGCTTCAAGCTTGGAAGATGCTATGATTGCAAGAGATATGCCAGGTATGGCTGATATAGATTCTTCTTTATTATTGTTTTGTAAAAATGTAAAAAGTGAAATGACAGTTGCCTTAACTGGTGAATGTGCTGATGAAATATTTGGTGGTTATCCATGGTTTTTTAGAGAAGATAGTTTAAATAGTGGTACTTTCCCATGGTCAATCGCAATAGAAGAAAGACAAAAATTGTTAAATTCTGATATTTCTTCTAAAGTTAATTTGAGGAATTATATAGATTACAGATATAATGAAAGTTTAAAGGAAGTTGAAATTTTAGAATCTGATTCCAAAGAAACTGCTGAAAAAAGAAAAATTTCATATTTGACTTTAAATTGGTTTATGCAAACTCTTTTAGATAGGTCTGACAGAATGTCTATGTATAATGGTTTTGAGTTGCGAGTTCCTTTCTGCGATTATAGATTAGCTGAATATGTATGGAACATTCCTTGGAAAATGAAAGCTTTAAAAGGTAGAGAAAAAGGATTGTTAAGATATGTGTGTAAAGACTTTTTACCTGATGAAATTGTTGATAGAAAAAAATCTCCTTATCCTAAAACTCATAATCCTACTTATTTATCTAAGGTTAAGCTTATGCTTTCAAATATTATGGAAAAAAGTGATGCTCCTATTAATAGTTTATTAAATCGTGATTATATTTTGAGTATTTTAGATTCAAATGGTGAAGCTTTTTCTAGGCCTTGGTTTGGGCAATTAATGACTGGTCCGCAGCTTATGGCTTATCTTTGTCAAGTTAATATGTGGCTTGAGAGGTATGAACCTAAGATAGAATTGTAAAAAGTAAAAACTGAGTGATTGTCGCTCAGTTTTTACTTGATTATTTCTCCATGATTGCACTATCAGTTTTCAACAAAGCTGAAATCATTGCAATTTCATGTTCAATAAAACAAATGATATAGCATTAACTTTATTATTTTGCCAATTGTTCATATTCTTTTTGTGAAATGAATAAATATCTATATGGATTATCTTTATCTTCTTCAAATATTTTTTTCCAGTATTTATCAGTATAATCTCTTTTTAGTTTAAACCCTTTTCCTTTGTATTCTTTCTTTCCAGTAGGTCTACAATACTTATTCTCATCAATTTCTTCTTTTCTTAATATAATATTTTTATCTATTTCCCTTTTTATATTAACACCTTCCTTATCATTTCTAAAAATCTTATAAATATCATATCTTATTGTATTTTTTCTTTTATTTGATAATACTTCATAATATAGTGGACTATCTACTATAATTAGATTATATGCATCTGTAAATCCTTTTTTACTCATCACTTGCTCCATAAATTTTATATCCTTAATAAAATCATACATATTTTCTGGAATTCTTGCATTTTCACCTTTTGAAAATTTTAATTCGATAGCATATTTCTCTTTTTTTTCATTTATTAATATAAGATCAACTTCTTTTTTTATCCATTCTTCTTTTTCTTTATCATAAATATTTTTTTCAAAAAATATATTATAATTCCCCTCTAATCTATTTCTTAAAAATTCTCCAAGTTCATGTTGCAAACTTATTTCATTATAAATATTATATTCATAATTATCAGAACTCTTCTCGTTTGTTGGTAATAATTTATATTGATTATTTTCCTTTAACTCTCTTATAAATCCATCTATTGCATCTTTTACAGTCTTATATTTTTCCATCTTATTTATTATTCTCCTTTAATATATCTCCTTTTTATATGCTAATAATGCTTATATTTCATATTTTTCATTGCATTTCTATTTGCAATAGCAAGAACTATATAATTTGCATAACTAAAATTCTCTATTATCACGCTTACTTCTCCTGGCTCAATACTCCATTTGTTGCTTAATCAGGAGATTATAAAATTAATACATTAAAATATTATCATAAATTTACTATATTTTCAATTTCTTCAATAAATTTAATATCGTTCATCTTGTTAATTGCAAAGCATTTTTTACCTAAGTCTTTTAAAGAAGCTCCACAATGATATAGTTCTTTATTATCTATTACTATAAATCTATCATGAAATTTATTACTTCTTGCAATTTTAAGTATTGGATATTGTTTATTAAATTTATTTATATCTAACATACTTAAATCACAGTTTTGTGATGTTAATATTATCACTTCTACATCTTTGTTTTTCTTTGATAACATTTTCAAAATACTGTCATTTATATAATTATCTATAATTAATATTTTACTTTTGGCTCTTTTAATAATATCAATTATTAAGCTATAACTATCCCAAATTTGACCGTCAAAAAATATTTTTTGTGTAAATTCATTTTCTTTCTTGTTTTGCAATTGGTCAAAAACCTCTTCAAATTTCTTTTCATGATTTGATAGTAAATTGTTTTGTTCTATTAATTTATGCTCTACATTTGTTATCCTTTCAAACACTTGTCCATTTGTAGTCAAAAATCTTCTCATTTCTACAAATGCATCCATAATATTTATACTTACTTGAATTGCTACTTCATTCCTTAATAATCCTGAAAGCATTGCTATTCCTTGTTCTGTAAATACATATGGCAAATATCTTCTTCCTCCGTAATTTTCTGTTTTTAAACTTGAGGTCACAATTTGTGACCTCAAGTTTTCTGTTTCTTCTTCCGTTAACTGAAAACAAAATTTTTCTGGAAATCTTTCAATATTTCTTTTTACTGTTTGATTAATCTTTTTAGTTTCATAGTGATATAACATTGCTACATCACTATCAAGCATTACTTGTTTTCCTCTTATAGTATAAATCAAATTTCTAATATCTTCTTCTGTATATTCTACTTTTTTCAATTTTTCATTTAGGTCTGAGATTTTGTTTTTTTCTTCCACGAATATCACTTCCTAATACACAACTCATAATAGCATATATTTTTATCATTGCTACATTTAATATTACATTCGTTATTATTTTTATAATATTATTGTGTTTATATTATAGAACTTTTGTTTTGGAATGTCAACTGCTTTTTACTAAACATTTCCTATTCTTCTTTATATTTATACACCTTACAAGATATTTTATAAGATATAAAATACATAATTGCTATTAAAAGTAGTAAAAAAATAATTCCAAATTTATCCATAAAATTCTCAAATATCTCTAAGTTTATATTAATATTTGATTTCATTATTAAAAATCCTATTCCTGATATTAAAACAACTAAAAGAAATATTAATACAAACATTTGAATCCTTCCTTTTTCAGCTCCCCATTTATATATGCTTGGTATTTGTATTGCTTGTATTAATGATATTCCAAACATTCCACTGATAGTTGAAATCAATAAATTATTATAGTCCAAGTCTATAGCATTCATTGGTTGTATATAATTCATTATTTTTGTTATTATTATTGTTATTATTATTCCTAATATTCCTCCAAATATTGTCGCTCCAATAGCTAAAATGAATTTTTCTTTTACTAGTTCTTTTCTATTTGTTGGCAATGTTAATATATATTTATTTGCCTTTGATATTTCATCATAACTAAAGGTTGAAAGTACTATCATTCCAATCATTGTACTTATTATGATTGGCCCATAATTTACTGCTTTTGTTCCTATTATTGCAATTCCACAAAATATTACCATAATAATTAGAGAAGATTTATAACTTCCCAAATTATATAAATCTTTTTTTATTAATCCTTTTATCATAATTATTTTTCCCCCTTAATGTAAAATACCATTATTTCTTCAATTGACGGTTTGTCAATTGTTTCTATATTATATTTTTTCCTTATATTATTTTTATCATTTGTTAATATTTCATATTGATATTTTCCTTTTTTATATCTTATATAATCTTTTGAAGCTATTTTTAAGAAATCGTCTTTGCTACATTTTATAACTCCATAATTTTCTAATAACTCAGGTGTTGGCATATTAAATACTATATATAATTTTATATTTTTTAATTTGCTATTTAACAATTCTGTCATTTTAATATCAAATTTTTAAAATATACCCTTTTCATTTCATATAATTGTCTTATACAATAATTAATTACTTCTAAATTAAATTTATATAATTATTTTTGTATAAAATTATATAGGATGTCCTAAAATATGAATCTGATAACTAAAAATAAACCCAAATTATTAAACTTTTTGTCTAATAATTTGGGTTATCTGTACTTTAAAGTACTTTTTAAGATTCCTAATTAGGAACCTTTTAGGATTCTAAATATTCTTTCAAACCATAAATAATATCAAGTGCTTTTTCTAGGCTACAATTCAACACTGCTTTTGATTGGAATTCATTGATTTTTTCTATCAGGTCGTCAATTTGTCCTGATATTCCATGGCATTCTTCTATAACAATATTTTCATTGCACCATAATGCTATTATCAGTTTTCTTATTTGAGGATTTTGTTTATTTACATTAAGATTCTCTAACGTTTCAAGTGTAAAAAAATCTCGTAATTTTTCAATGTCTTCATCTGGAAATTTATTTTCTTCTGCTTCCAATTCTTTTACAATGTTCTTTTGCATTGATGAAACAAAATATTGTAATTCTTTTTCATTACTAAGAATTTCAGATAAAAACTGATTCTCTTCACCTTTGAAGAAGTCTTCATTGGGGTCAGCTAGCATTGACATTAAACTATCCCTTTCTAATTCCCTTATTTCTTCCTTTTTTTGAATTACATCAGTTAATAAAACTCCTAAAAGTCCTATTTCATCTGTTGAATGATTTTTCAGTAGTGCCTTTACGTTTGAATTAATTTCTTCTTTCCGTTTTTCTTTCATTTTTTCTCCTTTTCTACTTATTCATTTGAATTTATAGTTACATATATATTTTACCACATTTAGGATATTATGTAAATACATGTTAACTTTTTAAAATTCTTGTTATAATACATTTTTACAGGAATTTTTTCTATATTATTTCATTTTCTCCTTTATTCTCACTAAAGTATTCAATGCATCAATAGGAGTTAATTCATTCAAGTTAATTTTATCTACTTCATGTGCTATTTCTGCTAGTTTATAATTATACATATCAAATTGACCTTCAACTTGTTTCTTATCTGGCTTTTCCTCTTTTTTTCCTGTTAATATATTTTTTCTTTCTAATGATTTTAATATTTTATTAGCCTCAACAGTAACAGCCTTTGGAACTCCTGCTAGTCTTGCAACATGAATACCATAGCTTTCATCAGTTCCTCCTCTTACAATTTTTCTTAAGAAAATTATATCTTCACCTTTTTCTTTTACAGCAATTGAATAATTTTTCACACCTTCTATTTTATCTTCTAATTCAGTTAGTTCGTGATAATGTGTTGCAAATAATGTTTTAGCTCCACATTTTTCTTTATTAGCTATATATTCAGCAACCGCCCAGGCTATTGATAATCCATCATATGTTGATGTTCCTCTACCTATTTCATCTAATATTACCAAACTATTTTGAGTTGCTTCTTTTAAAATTGTTGCAACTTCCATCATTTCTACCATAAAAGTACTTTGTCCCATACTTAAATCATCTGATGCACCTACTCTAGTAAATATCTTATCAACTACACCTATTTTTGCTGATTGTGCTGGAACAAAACTTCCTACTTGTGCCATTAATGTAATTAATGCTACTTGCCTCATATATGTAGATTTACCTGCCATATTAGGTCCTGTAATTATTGATAATCTGTTTTCTTCTTTATCTAAATATGTATCATTTTCTACAAAAGCTCCCGTTCCTAGCATTTTTTCTATTACAGGATGTCTTCCTTGTTTTATATCTATAACACCTAAATTATCAACCTCTGGCATACAATAATTCATATCTTCTGCTACTTGTGCAAATGAAGTTAAAACATCTAAAGTTGATACTATTGTTGCTGTCTTTTGCAATCTTTTTATATTTTGAGCAATTTCTTGTCTTATCATAGTAAAAGCATTGTATTCTAGATTTACTACTTTTTCTTCTGCTCCTAATATTTGATTTTCTAAATTTTTTAGTTCTTCTGTTATATATCTTTCTGCATTTGTTAATGTTTGTTTTCTTATATATCTTTCTGGTACTTGGTTTAAATTTGATTTTGTTACTTCTATAAAGTATCCAAATACTTTGTTAAATCCAACTTTTAAATTTTTTATTCCTGTCTTTTCTTTTTCATCTGCTTCTAATTGAATAATCCAATTTTTACCTTCTGTCGTAGCTGTTTTTAATTTATCTATTTCCTCATCAAATCCAAGTTTTATAATTCCTCCATCTTTTATACTCATTGGAGGGTCGTCTACTATTGATTTTTCTATCAACTCATATATATCTTGTAACTCGTCCAAATTTTCAAATAAATCTTTTAACATTTCAGACTTACAATTAGATAAAACTTTTTTTACTTCAGGTAATTTTGATAATGAATTTTTTAAAGTTATCATATCTCTTGCATTAGCATTTCCATAAGCCATTTTACCTGCTAAACGCTCTATATCATAAACCTTCTTTAGATTTTCTATTACTTCTCCTCTTAACATTATGTCTTCTTTTAGTTCTTTAACTGAATTTAATCTTCTATTAATCTCAGTTGTATCTATTAGTGGGTCATTTAACCATCTTCTTAAATGTCTTCCCCCCATTGAAGTTGATGTTTTATCTAACACCCATAATAATGTTCCTTTTTTAGATTTATCTCTCATCTTTTCTGTTATTTCAAGATTTCTTCTAGCATTTATATCTAAAGACATATATTTTGAAATTTGATATATTGTTATTTTATTTATATGATCTAGATTTGTCATTTGAGTTTGTTCAATATATTCAATTAATGCATTAATTGCTGGAATTGCAAATGTTCTTTCTTGGATATTTTCAATTTCTTTTTGGTTTGTATCAAGTAAATTAAATCTTAATTTTATAACATCTGCTTTGTTTTCAAAAAATTTATCTTGGAATTTTGTAATATAGCTTGAAAATCTCTCTTTTATTTTTCCCATTTCTTCTGTGCAATCTGCCATCATTGAATTTACAACTAACTCAGATGGCGAATATCTTGCAATTTCATCTAGTAATTGAGGAAAATTGTTATTATCTTTTATTTCAGCCGCATAAAACTCCCCTGTTGTTATATCACATACACTTATTCCAAAATATATTCCTGTTTTATATATAGACATTATATAATTATTTTTTCTTTCTTCTAGCATATTACTATCAACTATTGTCCCTGGTGTTACTACTCTTATAACACCTCTTTTAACAATACCTTTTGTAGTTTTAGGATCTTCTAGTTGTTCACAAATTGCAACTTTATATCCTTTAGCTATTAATCTTGAAATATACATCTCTGCTGCATGATGTGGCACTCCTGCCATTGGAGCTCTTTCTTCTTGACCACAATCTTTTCCTGTTAATGTTATTTCCAATTCTCTTGCTGCTATAATTGCATCTTCAAAGAACATTTCATAAAAATCTCCTAAACGATAAAATAATATGCAATCTTTATATTGTTCTTTTGTTTCAAGATATTTTTGCATCATTGGTGAAAACTCTGCCATTTATATTTCTTCCTTTCCTTGGTGATTTCGGGGTCGGAGACAAAAATCATCCTTTCCTCGGAATCACCTTTATTCTATTAATAAAAATCTTTACTTTGTTCAAATTTTGCTCTAATTTTGTGGATGATTTTTGTCTCCGACCCCGAAATCACCAAAATCACCTTTTAAGTACCACATATGTTCTGAAACAATTCTTAAATCAATAAATTTGTTAATTAAATTCTTATCTCCCTCAAAAATTACAACTTTATTGCTATCTGTTCTCCCTGTCAACATTTCAGAATTATTTTTACTTTCTCCTTCTACTAATACTTTTTGTACTGTTCCTATATATTTTTGATTATTTTCTGCTATTTGACTTTCTACTAATGCTTTTAGTTTATCAAATCTTTTATGTTTAATCTCTTCTGGAACTTGATTTTCCATCCTATCTCCTGGCGTTCCTACTCTTCTTGAATAAATAAACATATATACTTGCTCAAATTTAACTTTATTTACTACATCTAAAGTATCTTCAAACTCTTCATCTGTTTCACCCGGGAAACCTACTATTATATCTGTTGACAATGTTAAATTTGGTATTCTATTTTTCATTTTTTCTACTAGTTCTAGATATTGCTCTTTTGTATATTTTCTATTCATTTCTTTTAAAACTTTTGTATTACCTGATTGAAGTGGCAAATGAATTAATTTACATACTTTATCACATTTTGCAATAGCTTCTATTACATCATCTGTAAAATCTTTTGGATGTGGTGATACAAATCTTATTCTTTCTAATCCTTCTATTTTATTTATTGCCTCTAATAATGTTGCAAAAGAATCTACACCTTCATATTTTTCAAATTCTATATTTTTTTCTCTTTCTACTCTAAGATAAGAGTTTACATTTTGACCTAGTAAAGTTATTTCTTTATATCCTTCTTTTGCTAAATTTCTTACTTCTTCAATTATATCTCTTGGACTTCTACTTCTTTCTCTTCCTCTTACATAAGGTACTATACAGTAACTACAAAAATTATTACATCCATTCATTATTGTTACTGAAGCTTTTATTTTGCTATCTCTTTTTATAGGTAAGCCTTCATATATTTCTCCATCAATATCTAATATATCTTCTTGTTTTTTCTTTTCTACTAATGATTTATATAAATCTTCTGGAAATCTATGTAATGTATGAGTTCCAAATATTACATCAACAAATGGATATGATTCTTTTATTTTGTCTGTAATATGTTTTTCTTGCATCATACAACCACCTATTGCAATGATTGTTCCTCTTTCTTCTTTTACTTTTTTTAGTTCACCTAATTTTCCAAATAATTTATCTTCGGCATTTTCTCTTACACAACAAGTATTAAATAAACTTAAATCTGATTCTTTTGGATTTTCTGTTTTTGTATATCCCATTTTTTCTAACATTCCACATAATTTTTCAGAATCATTTTCATTTAATTGACAACCCATTGTTAAAATACTATATTTTAAACTTTTATCTTTATTAAGTTCTTTTACTTTTTCTATATATTTTTCTTGCTCTTTTACTTCATTTTTTGTGTTCACTGACATAACCTCCATTACTTGCTTATTTTATTATATTTTGACAAATTTTGCAATAGAAAATTTAGGCAAAAAAATAAAGTAGCATTTGTTTGCTACTCTTTTGTTATAAACCGTTATTTTATGCAAGTCCATATTTTTTCTTGAATCTATCTGCTCTACCACCAGCTGTTTCTTGTCTTAAGTTACCTGTCCAGAATGGGTGACATTTAGAACATATATCTACTTTTATATCTTTTTTTGTTGAACCTACTTCTAAAACATTTCCACATGCACATGTGATTGTTGTTTGGTTATAATTTGGATGTAATCCTTCTTTCATTACTAGTTCACCTCTTTCTTAATGTTTAAATAATATGACTATGTTTAATAATAACATATTTTATTTTATTTTTCAATACTTATTTTGTTTTATTTTCATTTTGTTGCAGTTCATACATATATTGTGCAGAAGATAACATTTCTTTATCTAATGAAAGTTTGTTGACTAATTTTGACATAACATTAAATACACATGCTATTATTAATATTAATAATCCAATTTTTTTCCAATATTTTGCAAGCATAATTATCTCCTTCTTTTTTTATTTACATTATTATTATACTTATTATTCGTTCGATTGTCAAGCATTTACTATCGCAAATGTTAATTCCCCTTTTACTGCCACTTTTCCTTCGACAGTTGCTATTGCTTCTCCTATTCCTATTGGTCCTTTTCTTTTTATTATCTTAACTTCTAATTTTAATCTATCTCCTGGAACTACTTGTTTTTTAAATCTAAGTTTATCTATTCCACCAAATAACGCATTTTTTCCTTTATTTTCTTCCATTGATAAAATTGCTACTGCTCCTGTTTGAGCTAGTGCTTCTACTATTAACACTCCTGGCATTATTGGATTTCCTGGAAAATGCCCTTTGAAATAATATTCATCTTTGCTTACATTTTTATATGCTATGCAACTTTCACCTGGTACATATTCTTCAACTTCGTCAATCATTAAGAAAGGCTCTCTTTGTGGAATTATATTTTTTATTTCTTCTTTATTTAACATTTTTTCCTCTCTTTCTTTTTAGTCAAATTCATATTATATAGAATTGCTTGCTATTTTTAATTTTACTTTATTCTATATTTTATATTTTCTTATATCGCATTTTTACTATTTATTTCTAGTATTTTTGATTTTAAATATACTTCTCAAGATATGCTGTATTTATTTCATATAACCTTCTACTTTATCTTAATCAATTCTGCTCCATATTCTACGATATCTTCATTGTTCATGCAAATCTCAACAACTTCACCATCATATTCTGATTCTATTTCATTCATTAATTTCATTGCTTCTACTATACATACTACTTGCCCTTTATGAATTTTATCTCCTACCTTTACAAATGGTTCTTTATCTGGTGCTGAACTTGCATAAAAAGTTCCAACCATTGGTGATTTTATAATTTTATAATTTTCCTCTTTTTTTGTTTTATCTTCGACTTTAACTATACTAGTTTCTTCATTTGGTTTTATTGTAGGTACTGTCATTGGAGCACTAGCTTCTATTACATAAGGTTCTGTTTTAGGTGGTTTGTTATTTCCTCCTTTTTTCATACTGATTTTTATTCCTTCTGGAAATTCTATCTCTAATGAATCTAATTTTGATTCTCCCATATCATCCATTAATTTTTTTATTTCTTTATATTCCATATTTATATTTCCTCATACAGTCTAATTATAAATTTATATATTGCAAATTTATAATTAGCTTCTTTCTTTTTATTTTTGAAAATTATTTAATATATTTAAGTTGATTTTTTAAATTATTCTTATAAGATTATCACTAATATTTTATAATTATTTTTATAAAAATTAATCATTAATCTTCATATTTTTTTAATAATATACTACTATTATGTCCACCAAATCCTAATGAATTTGATATTGCATATTTTATTTCTGCATTTCTTCCTTCGTTTGGAACTATATCTAAATCACATTCTTCATCAGGTACTTTATAATTAATTGTTGCTGGAACAAATCCTTCTTTTATAGCTTTTGCACATACAATTGCTTCTACTCCTCCTGCTGCTCCTAGTAGATGTCCTGTATGTCCTTTTGTAGAGCTTACCATTACTTTTTTAGCATTTTCTTCTCCTAATGCTGTTTTTATTGCTTGTGTTTCAAATGTATCATTTAGATGTGTTGATGTACCATGTGCATTTATATATGTTATTTCTTCTGGATTAGTGTTTGCTTCTTTCATAGCAATTTTCATAGCTCTTGCTCCACCTTCTCCTCCTGGTGCTGGTGATGTTATATGATATGCATCTGAAGTTGCTCCATACCCTACTATTTCTGCATAAATTTTTGCTCCTCTTTTTTTAGCGTGTTCTAATTCTTCTAAAATAATTATTCCTGCTCCTTCTCCCATTACAAATCCACTTCTTTCTTTGTCAAATGGAATACTTGCTCTTGTTTTATCTTCTGATTTAGTTAATGCTTTTATATTCGTAAATCCTGCTATGCTTAAAGGTGTTATTCCTGCTTCTGTTCCTCCTGCCAATACTACATCTTGATATCCATGTTTTATCATTCTAAAACTTTCACCTATACAATGAGTTCCAGATGCACATGCTGTTACCATTGCCATAGATTCACCTTTTGCACCTATATCTATTGCTACATTTCCTGTTGCCATATTTAATATTCCCATAGGTATATACATAGGAGACACTCTATCAGGACCTTTTTGTATACATTTTTCATGTTCGTTTTCTATTGTTTCAATTCCACCTATTCCTGAGCCTACTATTATTCCTACTCTTTCCATATCTTCTGTTTCTCTATCTAATCCACTATCTTTCCATGCTTCTCTTGCTGCAACCATAGCATATTGTGAAAATTTATCTAATCTTTTTGCTTCTCTTTTTTCAAAATAATTTTCTGCATCATATCCTTTTAATTCTGCTGCTAATTTTACTTTGAAATTTTCTGTATCAAAATATGTTATATTATCTATCCCACATTTTCCTTCTTTTATGCCTTTCCAAAATTCTTCTACATTATTTCCAATTGGAGTTAAAGCTCCTAATCCTGTTATAACAACTCTTCTTTCCATTGCTTTCTTTTTTTCCTTTCCATTTTAATTACTATTATATTTCATAGTTTCTAATTTTGAATTTAAATATCTTTATTTTTGCTCTTTCATAAATTAGCCATTAAATATTTAACCCCAAACAAAACTTATTTCAATTTTTTTACAATAAGTAAAAGTGACCTTTAAAAAGCCCCTTGATAGCCTTTCTAATGTATCTTCGCTACTTTTCTTATTTTATAAATTTATGCCACTATCTTTTAGCACATTGTCATTCCACCATCTACACTTATTACTTGACCTGTTATGTATGAACTCTCTTCTGTACCTAAAAAATAAACTAAATTTGCCACTTCTTTTGCTTTTCCCATTCTTTTTAATGGTATTTGATTATATATATTTTCTTTTACATTTTCTCCTAATACTGCTGTCATATCTGTTTCTATAAAGCCTGGTGCAACTGCATTTGCTCTTATATTTCTTGACGCTAATTCTTTTGCTATACTTTTTGTAAATCCAATTATTCCTGCTTTTGAGGCTGAATAATTACATTGTCCTGCATTTCCTACAACTCCGACAACAGATGATAGATTTATTATACTTCCTTGTCTTCTTTTCATCATATATTTAGAGACTATTTTTGTTACTATATATGTTCCTTTTAAGTTTACATCTATTACTTTAGTAAACTCTTCTTCACTCATTCTCATTAATAAATTGTCTTTTGTTATTCCTGCATTATTTACCAATACATCTATACTTTGAAATTCTTCTATTGCTTTTTTTACTAAATTTTCTATTGCTGCTGAATCTGTTACATCTGCTTTAATTATTAATGATTTTACTCCTTTTTCTTCAAATTCTTTTTTTAAGGCTTCTACATCTGTTTTATCTGAAACATAATTTGTTACAATATTGTAACCATTTTCAGCAAATTTTAAAGCCACTTCTTTTCCTATTCCTCTTCCTCCACCTGTTATAAATACTGTTCTATTTTCTTTCATAAGTTTTTTCTCTCCTTTTACTCTGCATAATTTAATTTTTATTAAAATATTTATTATATATTGCTTATTTTATTTAGTTAACTAATGATGTTTTCTTATATATTATTTAACTATTCTTTTACCTATTAAATTAATACTTTTCGAAATTATATCTTATATTGATTCTTCATATTCTATATATTTTTCTAAATCTGCTACTGTACTAATATTAAATGTCTTTGCAAGTTTATTATCTTTTTTTACAAATGTAGTTAGTGTTTTTCCTGGTCCTATTTCTATATATTCGTCTACTTTTTCTTTGTTCATTACTTCTATTGTTTTGTCAAACCTTACTGGGCTTATTATATGATTTGCTAATATTTCACAGATATTATCGTTTTCATTATAAAAAGTTCCATCAATGTTTTTTATAACTTTTACTTTACCTTTATTAAATTCTATCTTTTCTAATTCTTTTTTATATTCTTGTTTTGCTTTTTCTAATTTTATTGTATGGAATGGTCCACTTGTTTTTAGTTTTACTACTCTTTTTGCTCCTATTTCTCCTAATTTTTCAATAGCTTCATCTATTGCTGAACTTTCTCCTGATATTACTGTTTGTATGCTACAATTATAATTTGCTATTACTACAAATTTTCCATTTTCCCTCATTTTTTCACATACTTCTTCTATTTTTTTTGAGTCTAATCCTATTACTGCTGCCATTGAATATTCTTCTTTAGGCAATAAGTTTGCCATATAATATCCTCTTTGTTTTATCAATTTTATGCCATCTTCAAAACTTATAATCCCCGAATATATTAATGCTCCATATTCTCCTAAACTTAAACCTGTTGCTATTTCTGCATTTATATTTTTAGATTTTAACACTTCTAAAATTGCTAAACTTGTTGTTAATATTGCTATTTGAGTGTTTTCTGTTTTATTTAATTCTTCCTCAGGTCCTTCAAAACATAATGTTTTTATATCTATTCCTGATATTCTTGATGCCTCATCATATATTTTTCTTGCTATTTCATATTTTTCATATATATATTTTCCCATTCCTACTATTTGAGCTCCTTGCCCTGGAAATAAAAATGCTCTTTTCATTTTCTTTTTTCCTTTCCTACTTTTTTCTTTAATTTATTATTTTATGTTAAATTTAGTTTAATACAATTCCATCTTTTGCTTTCTTTAGATTACAATTCTAATTATTTTTATTTTGTACTAAAAATAATTTTTATCTTAGCTCTATATTTCTATTAAAATACTTCCTGTATTTAATCCTCCTCCATAGCCTAATAAAATTATCTTTTCTCCTTTTTTTACTAAATTATTCTTTATCATATCATTTATTGCTATCGGAATACTTGCACAAAAAGTATTTCCTTTATTTTGAATATTTATATACATTTTGTTTGTATCAATATTTAATCTATTTGCTATTGAATTCATTATCTTTATATTTGATTGATGTGGTACTATGTATTTTATATTTTCTATCGCTTCATCAGATTTCTTTAACAAGTCATTTATATTTTCTATTGTTTTTGTTACTGCATATTTATATATTTCTTTTCCATTCATATATATTTTATCCTCTGTTTTTGATGTTAAAATTTCCTTTTCGTCGATTTCTGAAGTTATATTTGATTCGTATTTTTTATTTTCATTTAGACTTTTACCAAGCAAAATTGCACCCGCTCCATCTGATAAAACAACTCTAGTTGCCACATCATCTTCTTTTAAATTATTAGATAAAACATCTACTCCAATTACTAATGCGTTTTTTATTGAATCATTTTGCATATACAATCTTGCAATATCTAATGCATTTATATATCCACTGCAACCAGCTAAAATATCTAAACTTATACATTTTTCTATTCCTAATTTCTTTTGAATATAATTTGATATTCCAGGCATTAATAAATTTGTTGATGTTGTTGCTGTTATTATAAGTCCTATGTCTTCTTTATTTATGTCTTTTATAAAAATTTTCTTAGTTGCTTTATATGCAATATCTTCTATTTTTTCTTGACTTGCATAATATCTATTTTCTATTCCTGTTCTTTTTTGAATATATCCTTCTTCTAAGTTTAAATTTTTTTCTAATTGTGAATTTGTAATTTTTTCTTTTGGCAGATATATTCCAGTTTGAATTATTTCTATACTATTCAAGCTTTTTCTCCTTATATTAAATTCATTTATCTTAAATTTTTAATTGTAAATTTAAAATTATTATTTCATATTTTTAATGATTTTTATTATTGTATTTATATCTTATTTTTTTATTTTTTTCTATTGTCCTAAATGGTCAATTCAAATAATTTTATATTCATATTTTATGACTTAAAATGTCAATACAATTTAAATTTTTTTTATGTAATAATTAACTCAAGTTATATTTAAGGTGATTTTATGATTAAAGAAAAAAGAAAGGAAAAAAACTATACTCAAGAGAAAATGTCTGAAATACTTGGTATTAGCCTTAGACAATATGTGCGAATAGATAATGAAGAAGATTTGCCTAGGCGTGATGTATTGCGTAATTTAATTATAGAATTGGGATTAAATGACACTGAATTAGGGGAATACATAAGAAAAATGGCTAATAAAATTGCATAAATAAAAAATATCGAAAAATTAATTTCTAATTTTTTTCGATATTTTTTACCTTGTTACTTTATTTCATTCTAATCATCTTTTGATAAATTCTTTTCTATTTTAATATTTCACTTTACTATAGCTGAAAGGCAAATATTTTTTATCTTTTCACCATTAATTCGAATAATCATAAAATTTTTAATCAAAAAGTTTCTTCTGTGAAATATGTATATTATCTATATTTGCCTTTAATTCCCTAGAAATAATATTCTGAATCTGTGCCACTTGTTCTTTAGTTAATTCTTGCTCTGAGCCTATTATAACACTTATACTTTCTCCATTAACAAATACAATATTATTGTTAAAGCCTTTTGTAGATATTAAATTTTCACATACCATTATACTATTTTTAATTTCATTGATTTTTTTTATTTCATCAGTTGCACTTTGTTTTTGAGTTTCTAAGGAATTACTACTATTCAAAACATTTTCATATGTTTCTAGCATTTGTGAGTACATCTTATCTCTTTCAAGTTTTGATTTCACAAAATAGTCACTGGCTTCTTTTGTATTTGTTCCACTTGTTTGAACTATTGTATTTTCCTTTGTTGCATTTTCATTATTAGTATTTTCTTCTGTCTTCTCTATAGTCTTTCCTTGTATACTATTTTCTGCATTATTTTGATTTTTGCCCTCTTCTTCCTTTTTTTCCTGGTTCTCTGCACTACCTGTAACAACATCATCACTATTGGCTAACTTAGCATCTCCAATATCTGCTATTTGCATATCATCTGATTCCATTTGCAAGCTTGTTTCTAATGCTTGTTCATTATTTGTAGTAAAATTCAGATATCCAGCAACTACTAACATTAGTGCAATCACATATACTACTACTTGATTTTTCTTTAATAATTTTTTCATAAAACTTTTTATGATATATTTTACATATATCATTTTCTCCTTTTCTATATTTAGGTTTTCATAAAGGATTTACCTATAAACCTGTTTTTCTATTGCAGAGAAGCTGAAACTGGGTGATAATTATGACTTTTTTAAATTTTGGATGTTCGATTGAAATGAAGATTAGAATTGGTTAGGCTTTCGAATGAGGAATGTTCACGGTACCTGAAGCATGAAGGGGTCTGAGTGAAAGAGGCTCATGAAAAAGCCTTACCAATTCTTTCTGAATGGAATGAGTAGTCCAAAATTTAAAAAAGTCATAATTATCACCCAGTTTCAGCGGCTAATTTTAAAAATATTTTCAATTCATCTCAAACACCTGTATCTTATGAGTAGCTAACCCAGTTACTACCTCAACTGCTTGAATTATACTTGTTTTAATATTTACATCACTTGCTCCTTTTGCCGTAATTATTGCTCCTTGCACTTTTGGTTCTACTACTTTTTTAGTTATTGGCATTTTTTCTCCATTTTCTTCTTTATATATTATTTCTTTTTGTGAATCTTGTTCTTGTATTTTTCTTATTCCTCCTTGACTATCTGTTTCTTCTGTATTACTATTTTTGGATGCTTCATTATACATTGGTATAATTTCACTAGATTCAGAATAATTAATAAAAACTTTTACTTCTCCTACTCCTTGTATCCTAGATAGTATTGTTTCTAAATTTTTTTCTAGTTCCTTACTGGTACTACTAGAAGTTTCTATCGCTATATTATTTATATTTTGAGCTAATTGTTTTGAATTTTGACTATTTTCTTCTTGTTTATTTTTTTTACTATTTCCATTCCAAATTACATTTATTGCTACAACTGTTATTATAAGTATTACTACTAAAAATACTAAATTTTCTATTTTCTTCTTATTGTTTCCTTCTTGTTTTTCCTCATCTGTATTTATTAATTTTTTTAATTTATTTCCAAGCATTTTTCCTTCACCCCATACTCTTCAATTAAAAATTTTTTTATCTTTTGTCTATCCTCATTTGTTAATTTTTCAGTTTTGTTTTCTTTATCTTTTTCGATAATGTTTGTATTGATAGGTCTTATTTTTTGTATTTCTTCCACTACTTTATTTTCTAATGATAATTCCTGATTAATTTTATTTTTTTCATTCTTTTTTACTTGCAATTTAATTTTCGAAATTTCTGAATTTTCCTCACTATCATTTAATTTTGCTTGTACTTCACAATTTAATATATCATAACCTTGTTCTTTTACTTTTTTACTTATATCTTTTTCTAATTTATCTATATATAGTTCTTCTATTCTTTTATCCATCGATGTTTGTGTCGTTTTTTCTGAAGTTGATACATAATTATTATATTTCTCTATTTCAAAATTGCTTACATCTATTGTTTGTTTATTTTTTATAAATGGAGATATTATTGTAAATAAAATATATACTCCCATTACCATTCTTATATATTTTTTTGTTTTATTATTTGGCAATATCATTTCTAATATCGAAACAACTACAATCGCCAATCCTAATCCCTTCGCCCAAGAACTTAAAAACTCAATCATAAACTCCCCTCTATCTATACATCATTCCTGTATTTGATATCTTTACTACTAAAGCTGTTCCAATAATTAATAATACTGATATTGTTGTTAATATTGCTAAAAATATTTTAAATATATCTCCTACTTGTTCTATTAAACTAACAATATTTTTATCAGCTATTGGTTCACATATACCTGCTAATAATTTATATGTAATTGTTAAAATTGCTAATTTTAAAATTGGAGCAATACATATAGCTATTACTACTATAACTCCTATTAGCCCAACTGCATTTTTTAAAATAATTCCACATCCTAAAACAGTATCTACTGCATCTCCTAGTATTTTTCCAACTACTGGAATTGCTGTACTAACTACTGCTTTTGTTGTCTTAGCAGTTATTCCATCTACACTACTAGACAATGTACCTTCAAGTGAAACTACTCCTACAAATATTGTTAATACTATTCCTAAAAACCATATTATGCTTGACTGGAAAAACTTAGATAGTTTTCCAATTTGAAAGTTGTTAGATATTTTAGAAATAACTACTAATCCTGCAAAAATCAATACTCCTGGTATTATTATTGTTTGTATTATATTTCCTATAAAATTAATCATAAATAATATTATAGGTTCTAACACACCACTTGTTGCTATGCTACCTGTATACAACATTAATGCTATTAATAATGGTACTAATAAATTCATAAATCCAACTAAATTATTAGTAGTATCTTGTACTAATTTTACTATTCCTGAAAAACTAGACATTATTATGGTTACTATTAATATGTATTGAACATAATAAATTAACTTTGATATACTTTCATTATCTAAACTTTCACTAATTGCTTTTAAAATGCTATGTATAACTATTATTACTAATATGCTTCCTACTGCTTTTATACTGTCAACAAATTCTTGTCCAAATAAACTTAAAATTTTTTTAAAAATCGAACTATTATCAACTTCTCCTTTTATTGCACTATTAAAAAAATCATTTAATTCATCCTCATTAAAAAAATCATTTGTATATTCTTTAGCACTATCAATAAACTCTCCTACTCCAAATTCTTCTTGTTGCTCTAGCATTGTTTCTTTATCACTTTCATCTTTTGTATCAGAGGCATTTGAAATTGGCATAGTTATAAATAAGATTAAAATTGTAATTATATTTATTAAAATTTTCAAATCTTACACCCCTTATTAAGTCTTATGGTAATATTTTCAATATTATTTCTAATAATGTTGATATTATTGGAATTGACATTGATATTATAATAATTTTACTTCCTAATTCTACTTTACTTGCAATAGCTGCTTCTCCTGAATCTTTACAAATACTAACTGCAAATTCTGATAAAAATGCTATTCCTGTTATTTTTAATAATATTGATAGAAATTGGCTATTAATTGAAGCCTTATCTGCAATGGATTGTATTAACTTTACTATTCCTGTTAATTCGTCTATTACTAAAAATAAAATTAAAGCTCCTGCTATTAAACTTACATAAAGTACAAATTCTGGTTTATACTGTTTTAATAAAATAATTATGATTAAAGCGATTAAAGCAATTCCTATTATTTTTATAATTTCCATAAATTATTTTTCCTTCTCTAATAAACTAAATTATTTTTTCTCTTTATACTAAGTAAATTATCTTTTGTCTCTATATTTAATTACATTTTAATATATTTATTAATTTAACGTTAGTATTAATAATGTATAATTTATTTTTTACTAAATATAATATTTTATATAAAACTATCTTAAATATTTCTAATTTATACCAATAATAAACAAATTAAAGATATTTACTTTTAGAGATTAAATATTGTCCTTACTGTATCAAATAATCCACTAATTTCTTTTATTACCATTGTTAATACTATAACTAGTCCAGCTAAAGTAGTCATCATTGCTTGGTCTTCTCTTCCAGCTCTTACTAACACTTGATGTAATACTGCTACTAATATTCCTATTGCAGCTATTTTGAATAATAAATTTATATCCATTTTCATATCATCCTTCCTTTTTTTCATACTACATTTTAATAACAAATTGTAAAAGTTATATTAGTTATCTTTTTTCGTATTTTTTCCTTTTGAAATATTTTATTTATATTAAAACAATTATAATTGTCATTCCTACTATTGTTCCAAGTCTACTATATAATTTTTCATTTTTGTTTTTTTCTTCTCTTGCTTGTCTTATTTGATTTTCTAAAAATTCTCCGAGTTATTTCTATTTGACTTATTTGCCCCTCTACATCAGTTTGTCCTAACATTTTTGATAACATTGATATAGCATGAATATCTTCTTCATTTAAGTTTGTTTCTACTTCTTCAATAGTTTCTTGCCACGATTCTTCTGCTGATAGTTCATTCATTTTATACCTTGCTTTTGCAAATATTTTACTTATATTAGGAATACTATTTTTTGCTATGTCATTAAAAATATCCGAAATTGGCTCATATGTAAATTTTATCTTAGATTTAAAAATATTTAGTGCATTTTGCATTTCTTCTAATTCTTCTAATCTATATGCATATTTTTTTGATAAGAATTTTCCTATTAATGTTGATGATATGAATATAATAACTAACATCATGTATTTTATCATTTGCATTTCAAGTTCATTCCTTTCCTCTTTTGTTTTTAGATACACTTAAATTTCTTCTTATATATTGTATTCATCAAAAAAAATTTTAGAACTTTTATATAAATATTATTTTCTCAATTTTATTTTCTTCTATTAATTTATTTATCTGATTATTAGATTTAACATCATCTAATGTTCTGCCATGCATTGTAAAAATACCTTTTACTCCAGAAATAATTGCTTCTTGTATTGCTTCAACATCTTCTTTTGAACCAATTTCATCACAAGCAATAATTTCTGGCGCCATTGTTCGTATTAATATTTTTATTCCCTTTGCCTTTGAAATATTTTCTATGATATCTGTTCTTATTCCTATATCATTTTGTGGAACACCTTTATACATAGCTGCAATTTCTCCTCTTTCATCAACTACTCCACAAGTTCTTCCTTTAAAATTAATTTCATCTATTCCATTACTTAAATTTCTTATTAAATCTCTTAAAATTGTTGTTTTTCCTCGTCCTGGTGGAGAAACAATTAATGTATTATAGATATCTTGATTTTTTTCATCTATAACTTGTCCAATTATTTTGTTACTACAATTTAAAACTTGTCTTGCTATTCTAAAATTCAAGCTAGTTATATATTTTATATTTATAATCTTTTCATTTTCTACCACTGCACTTCCTGTTATTCCTATTCTATGACCTCCTTTTATTGTTATATATCCATTACATATTTGATTCTTATATGCATAAATTGAATTTTCACAAATTTTTTCTAATATTTGTAATATTTCTGTTTGATTTACTATATATTCTATTAATATATCTAAATTTTGTAATTTTAAAATTATTGGTCTACCTACTCTTATACGAATTTCTTGAATTTGTTCTTTTAATTTTTCATTTTGGTTTATTGCTTTATATAATAAACTAGAAATATTGATTGGGAAATATCTAATTATTTCTTCTATTCTAATCCCCTCCTTAACAATTAATAGATAATAGTTTTATTGAATACGAAAATTGATTCTCCCTATTCAAACAAAAAAAGCCAAATTGTTTCTTGAACAATTTGGCTTTTTTCCAATATGTTCACATATATTATTATATATATGCTTCACTTGGAATTTTATAACTATTATTTTTTATTTATTACTGTTCTATATATTAGGCCTGTATTTGAATCTTTTTCAAATTCTATTTTATAATCATCTTCTACATTAATACTACTCTTCATAAGAGTTATATTTTGCTCTGTTACTTCAAACTCTTCTCCATTCAGATTAACTTCTTCTATCTTATTATTTCCTTCTACTTCATTATTATTTTGTATTGTTGTTAGTAACCCCTTTACTGTTGCTCCTTTTGAATTTGTACTTTGATATAATTCAAATTTTGCATTAAATGTATTAACTTCTTCTTGATTTGTATTTTGTCCATTTGCATTTTGTGACAAAATATATGTTGGTATAATATATTTTATTGGATTTTGCTCTTCTGTCACCTCTAATTCCTCCATAAATTTTGCGTTAACATCTTTCCATCTTTGTTCTATTGCTGATAATAAATTATCTACATATTCTTGGTCTCTATCATTTAATATAACTGCATTTTCTGATGTTAATTCTTCAACACTTACATTTGGTACAAATTTTACTTTATTTTCAAACTTAGTTTCATATTGTATTTTTTCTGTTTTTTTACTTTTTTCTTCTTTTCTTTCATTTTTATCTGGCTCTTTTGTTATTTTTCCTTTATTATCTATTAAAAATTCATCACTTGTATTAATAAATGTGATTTTAAAAGTAATTTCATCTTGTTTTTCTACTTCCATATTTGTATAAAATTCATTATTACCTGAATTTAAGATATTTTGAATATCTGTATCTGTAATTGTATCAGCACTTTCTCCTTTTAATAGTTTTTCTGATTTTGCATCTGCAACCATAGTTTCTACTGCTGATTTTTCTTCTTCTTTTGATAATATTTTTACTTCTGAATTTAAAGTATTATCAGTATATGGAGTTTCAATTTTTAAGTTATAGCTTTCTGTTATTTCTTCTAAATTTTCTAATCCTATATATTTTATATCTAAATTAAATTTAGATAAATTGCTTTCAGAATCTTCAATTTCTAGAATTATATTATATAAAGTTTCTGATTTGTTTTCATTTTTTGATATTTCAATTTTGTTATTTGCTGAAGTTACTAAAATTTTGTTTAATTTTCCTTTTTGAGTATATAAAGAGAGCTCTGTATCTGTATTTTTTAGTTTATCACTTTGTTTTAACTTTTCTATGTTTTTATTTATATCACTAGATTTTAATCCTGTTGAACTTCCTAGTAGCTTATAGTAATCATTTATTATGCTAAGTGTTTTATCGTCTTGTTTTAGTTTTTCTAACATTTGTATTAATATATCTCTTGTTTGCTCTCCTGTTAATTTTAGTTTATATGCTGTATTTTGATTATCAGATATTTTAATACAATTATTTTCTTTTACTTGTTCTTTAATTATTTTTCCATAATTATTATATATTTCTATTATGTCTTGAGCTTCTACTTTTCTATTTTTTGCACTTCCTACTTTCTTTGATACTTTTGTAACATCTGCCCCTGATTGTTCTTCGTCTTCTTGTTGTGCTATTTCTTGCTCTTCTCCTGCTTGTTTTTCCTCTTCTAAATTATTATTGTTATTTTCGCTTTCATCATTACTGTTATTTTGTGTTATATTATTTTCTGTATTTACTTGTTGCTCATTTTCATTTTTTTCTTCTCTAATTGCAATAAACTTTTTTCCTACATACTTTGTTTGAATTCCTTCTGTATTTTGATTTCTTATATATGTTATTGGAAATTCTTGATTATTAGAGTAATTTAGATTTATTTGCTTTTCTACATTTTGATTAGTTCTATCTTCTTTTCCTGATGTACTTATATTAAAATTTTGTACTAATTTTAGTTCTTCTTCTAAATTAGGTATTGAAATTTTAAAGTTCATATTCCCATTTTCTTCATATGGACTTGAATTTTGCTTATTATAGTACTCTTGAAGATTATCACTTATAAATCCATTTTTATTGCTACCTATTTGAGTAGCATATTTTATAAATGCTTCACTTGGACTTTTTAATAAATCTGTAAAAAAGTACAAATATGAAAATGTTCCTAATGCTATCAATATACATATTAGTATTATTAATATCACTACTTGTAATTTACTGTTTTTCTTTTGCATTATAATTTCCTCCACTTTATATTCTATTTGTCTTTGAGATTTAGAATATTCTTTTTTATCAACACTATATATAATGTAAAAATAGATAAATAACTGTATCTTACTGTCATTTATCTATTTTGATTTATTATTCTTCCCAGTTATGGTATATGTTTGCTACATCATCTAGTTCTTCTAGTCTTTCAATTAATCTTTCCATTTTTTCAGTACCTTTTTCATCTAAAGCTACTGTTGTTGTAGGTAACATTTGTATTTCAGCTTCTAAAAATTCTAATCCAGACTCTTCTAATTTTTCTCTTACTTGTGTAAATTCTGATGGTTCTGTTGTTATTTCGTATATTTCTTCTGATGCTTGGAAATCATCAGCTCCTGCATCTAATGCTAACATCATTAATTCATCTTCATCCATATCTGTTGAAGTTTTTTCTATGATTATTACTCCTTTTTTGTTAAACATATATGATACACATCCTGTTGTTCCTAAATTTCCTCCTGCTTTATCAAATACATGTCTTACATCTGCTGCGGTTCTATTTTTATTGTCAGTTGAAGCTTCTACTATTACAGCTACTCCATTTGGTCCATATCCTTCATATACTATTTCTTCATAGTTTTCATTACTTGTTGATGCTTTTTTTATTGCATTGTTAATTGTATCATTTGGCATATTTGCTGCTTTACATTTAGCTATTACATTTTTTAATTTTGAATTTCCTGCTGGGTCTGGTCCACCTTCTTTTACTGCTATTAATAGTTCTCTTCCTAATTTTGTGAATATTTTTCCTCTTGCTGCATCAGCTTTTCCTTTTTTAGCTTGTATGTTGTGCCATTTACTGTGTCCACTCATTTTTCTTTCCTCCTTTTAATTTTTTCCTTTATTTTCAAGGAATTCAGCCTTTTAACGACTGATTTTACCCATTTTTTAGCTTTATTGAACTTTATTGATTTTTAGAGTTTTCGAGGTTCTTCATTGAAACGATTGCTCCAAAATTGCTCTAAAAAATCTTATGCAAAGTTATCAATACACTTAGATTGAACTTTTGTTTTTTATTATTTTTTATCTTAAACAAAAATCCCAAATTATTTTATCACATTATTTTTTATTTGTGTAGTATTTTTATAAATATTTTTTTACCATATAAATGGCAATAATAAATTTCAGATTTATTATGCACATATTTCACTTAAGATTTCGTTGGTACTTTTATAATTAAACATAGCTCTTGGATAATTATTTATCCAATCTTCTATATATTGTATAAATTCTTCTGAAATTGGAGTTATATCAGTTCCTTTAGGTATGAATCTCCTTATAGATCTATTGGCATTTTCATTGCTCCCTCGTTCTCCTGAACGATATGGATGAGCATAATATACTTGTGTTCTTGCTTTTTTTCTTCGATTATCATATGATTTCTCTAATGCTTTCCAATTCCTAAATTCCCCTCCATTATCAAAAGTTATTGTTTTAAATTTTTTATAAAATATTTTCTTATATTTTCTTTCTATTAAATCCAATGCTTTTGCTACATATTCTGCTTTCTTTCCAGGTATTTTCATTATTATTTCTTCTCTTGTTTTTCTTTCTGTTAATGTAAATAATACTGAGCCTCTTTTTTTAGTCCCTATTACTAAATCTCCTTCCCAATGTCCATATACATCTCTATTATTTGCTTCTTCTGGTCTATATTCTATACTTTTCTCTGCTGGTACTTTTTCACATATTGTCTTTTCTTTATTTTTTTCTTTATATTCTTTCTTGTATATCATATCTCTTGATTTTATATCGTAAATATCTCCTGCATATATATTATTTCTTATTGTTCTTGCACACATTTTGGTTTTAAATGACATCCTTTTTATTTCTTTTGCTATTACTTCTGGAGATTTTTTGTCTTCTTTTATTGATTTTTCAACATATTCTTTAAGTTCATAATCATTATCTATTTTTAATTTTGGTCCTTTTGCTTTTAGATAATATTCGTATCTTTGTTGTGCAACATCAGCACTATACACCCAGATTTCTATTAGCTCTGTTGTTAAATTTTTTACTAATCCTCTTTTTATTTCATTTCTTATTGTTTTTTCTGTTCTATCTAAAAGTCCTGCTATTTCAACCTTTGTTCGTTTATCTCTATTCCACCATCTTTCTATTGACTGTCTTTCTCCATAATCTAGGTGTTTACCTTTTTTACTTTTTATGTTATTATTTTGTTGACACATATTAAAACCTTCTTTCAATGTTTGATTCGACACCAACATTGTATCATAAGTTTTAATATGTGTCTTTTTTATTTATCTCAAAACGGTAATTTAATTTTACCATTTATATTTTCATTAGTAAGAGTTAAATTTTCTTTAATTACTATATTAGATTTCATTTATATTTCTCCCTCACTTTTTGGTTTTCCTATCCAAGTGCATAAATAATTTTCATGTACTAACTGCTTTTCTCCTTTTTTATACTGAATATTTCTATCTATTTTTATATCTTTAAAGCAAAATGGGTCTTTAGCATACAAATCTTTTTCACCTGTTTCACACTTTTTATATGTATATGCCATTGCAAAACAACCACCTCTACATATATCAGCTTTTTCACAGTCTTTACAACCTTCTATTTTTTCATAGTTTTCTTTTCTTATTTTGAAAGCTTTAAATTGTTCTGAATTAACTATATCAAAAATATCATCAGTCAGTAAATCCCCTACTCTATAATCATGCATATATACACAAGGAGATACAGGAATCTTTCCTTCTGGTGTTATTGAGTTGATTCTCATAGAGTATATTCCACATGCACACCCTTTTATTTTATCATTTTCAGTTAGCCCTGATAATGTAGGTTCACTTAATTCAATGGTATCACATTTTTCAAACAAATACTTATAATTTTCTAATACTTGTTCTTTAGTTGGTACAAGTTTAAAATGTTGTGGTTGTATTGGTTTTAATAAATTAAATCTAATATTAGAGTCATATTTTCTAGCCAATTCTATCAATGCATCTATACGATCTTTAGTAAAATTCCAATTCATCGCACACATTATAATTCCTGATTCAATATTATTTTCCTTACAAATTTCCAATGCCTAGATAGCATACTTATATACATCTGCTCCTCTATTTTCATTATGTTCTTTTTCAAAAGGAGAATCAAAACTAATATCTACATCATTTAATAGTTTTAAACACTCTGGGTATGCGTTTTTTAATGCTATTAGACTTATTCCTGCTGTAGTTATTCCTACCTTAATGTTTCTTTTATTTAATTCTTTCAATATATATGGCAACATACTCTTATGAACATCTAATCCGTTAGTAAATATTGGCTCATTTCCGCCTAAATTTACAGTTTCTACATTTAATTTTTCAATTTGATAAATCAGGATACCCTCATTACTTGGATTCTTATAAATAGCGTGAATATAAATATCTAACATTTTTTCAATTTACACATTTTAATTTTAGAATTTTTATTATTTTATTTGTTCTAAATTTACTAATTCATTTTTTCTAAATGTCATTTTTAATAAACAAGGTGATGTTATATCTAAAGGTATATTATTATATACTAATTTAACATTCTCATTTACTTCACACCAATTTAATAAAAAGAATTTTATAGAACCCCCGATGACTTACAACTACAATCCTTTTTCCTTCATATTCTTTTAAAATTTTGTCAAAGAATTTAGTCATTCTTTTTTGTGTTTCTTCAGCACTTTCTCCATCAGAAGTTTTAAATTTTCTATCTAATAATTGTTCTTGAGAAGGATCTCTAGTGCTTTTATCCTTCATAAATTCGCCCAATTCTTTTAAGTTGCCAAGTTTTCTTTCACTTAAATTTTCATCTAAATTAATAGGCAAATTATTAGCATTAGCAATATATTTTGCAGTAGCTTTTGCTCTTGTATAACTGCTTGACCAAATTACATCAATGTCATTCAATTCAATTTTTTCACTTAATTTTTTTGATTGTTCTTCACCTTCTACAGATAGTATTTCTTTTTCATTAATTATTTGAGAATCTTCATTTGTATTACGAATCCCATTTTCATCAATAGTTTCAGCATGTCTGATTAGATAAATTATAGTATCTTTCATTTTTATCAACTCCTTTTATTATTTTTATTTTATATAATGTATTTTACTAAAAATGTTATCATTCTATTTTTAGCACACATATGTTAATAACTTAAATATTATATAACTTCTTATTTTATTTCTAACGTTCTACATTTGTTTTCAATGGTTTAACAATATTATTATTGTATAATACATTTAATTCATGTAATAGTCTTGTCATTGCTACATATAGTAACTTCATATCTATATTTTTATTGGAATCATATTTTCCTTCTGATGCATTTGAAATTATAACTCCATCAAATTCTAATCCTTTGGCTAAATAACTTGTTATTATACATACTCCACCATCATACTGCCTATCTGTATTTGTTATAATGTTTATTTCAATGTTTTCAGACTTTAATTCCTTATGTATTAATAGTGCATCTTCTTCATCTTTACAAATTATAGCAACAGTTTTATATTCGTTTTCTTTATATTGGTTTAATATATTTTTAATTATATCGATTTGCTCAATATAATTATTATAATTAATGAAGTTTACTTGTTTACCATGTCTTATAACTGGTTGGGCAGTATTTAATTTTATGTAATTAGTAATTTCATTAGCTGAATTCATTATTTCAGTTGTTGTTCTATAACTTTTTAAAAGATATTTAGTTTCACATTTGCTTTCAAATGTATTATTTGATACTTCCTTCCAACTTTTTATGCCTCTATATTGATAAATTGATTGTGCTAAATCTCCAAATATACTAAAAGTAGAATTTTTTAATAAATATTTTAGGGCATAAAAGCTAAAATCTCCAAAGTCTTGTGCCTCATCTATTGCTATGTGTTTATACTTTTCATATTCGCCAGATTCACATATCTTAGATTTCAAATAAATTAAAGCACTTAAATCTTCAAATTCTACTTTCTGCTCTTTTAGATTAGCAATATTGGCTTTTATTTTTTGCTCTACATTATAAGAACTTTCAATTTCCATATATTTTTTTATGTTTGTTAAAAATTTAATATATACTTCTATAATGTTAGGAATAATATTTTTAAAATAGTTTTTTAAATATGTTTTACAACCTGTTTTTATTTTATTTTCTACAAAGTCTAGTTTTTTTAATTCATTCATATTATTCTCTTTAGAAAGGTTACTTGTATTTTCCTTGTATTGTTTTCTTACACTTTTTAATATTTCTTCATTTTCATTTTCTATATATTTAGCTAATATCAATTCAGTTCTGTCTATTTTTTTCTTAAGAGTATTATAAATATCAGAATCTTCTATTGAAAAATAATGTTTTTTAATAATGTCCTTTTTTATTACTTTATATCCTTTTATTTCTATATCTTTATCTGGTATTATATTGTCGTTTATTTCTTTCATAAATTTATCTAAAGCCTGTTTGAATCTCATAGAAACTTTAATTTTTTCATACATTAATTCATTTTCATCTAATATAGACATAGTTAATTTTTTATCTTCATTGATTAATTTAATATCTTCATTTAAAAATTCTGCACATAATTCTTCATAAGTTAATTGCTTTACATTTTCTACATCTAAATCTGGTAATACTCCTGAAATATAACTGACAAAAAATTTATTTGGACCTATAACTAAATATTGATTTGGCTTAATATAATCTCGATTGTTATAAACTAAATATGCAATTCTATGTAATGCTACTGTTGTTTTACCACTGCCTGCAACACCTTGTATAATTAGGTTTTTTGATATTGGTTCTCTTATAATTGTCTTTTTAATAATAATTCTCCTGTGCAGATTCCCTCTGGAGCTATATACGAAACTCTACCAATATTGCTATCATAATACATTGATGATACTGGAGCTCTCCAGTCTATTACTATATTGTTATTTTCTTCATCCATCACTCCAACTTTACCAATATAAAATTTTTCTACCATTTTTTCTTCATCTCTCGCAAAGTCTATTCTTGCAAAAAATGGTTTATTTATGCTTTTTTCCATTAACTTTAGTTTTTCAGTATATATTTCGGTAAAATTTTGCATCATTATAGGATTATTTATATATATTCTTGGTATCGCTTTAAGTCTTAATTCATAGTCTTGCATAGCTTCTTTATATTTTTCTATTATAATTTTCAAATTTTCTTTTTCTTTTTGAAATTCATCCATGTAAATGTGCTCCTATAAAAATTTTTATATTCGCTTTAAATTATATAACAAATATTGTATAAATTCAACTTCTTTTGTCTTATTAGATTACATACTTTATATTTCTTTTAATTCATTTTTACATTCTTCACATATTAATTCTCTTTTAAATTCCATAAGATTATTATTTTTTTTACAAAATACACATTCTTTTCTTAATTTTTGTAAGATAAATACATTTTCACAGTCCCATACTATGATTTCATCATCTTCTATCCAACCAAGATTCTTTCTTATCTCTTTTTGTATTACTATTCTTCCTAAATTATCAAACTTTTTTATATTTTCTTTTAGTTCACTTTTAAGTATTTCAACTATAACATAATTATTTATACTGTATATTCTTACTTTTGTTTCACCATCGACAATTTTATTCATTCTATATTCCATTGGAATTACTATTCTACCTAACTCATCTAATTTTCTTATAATTCCATTACCTTTAATCTTTTTTATAAATTCTTCTATTTCCTCCATGTTTCCTACTTTCTATATATATTATTTTTAAAATATCTTCTATCTTTCTTGCTAAATCATTATAACTTTTTCTACTTACTTTCGTATTTTCTAGTGGCTTTATGTATTCTTTTTCTTCTTCACTTAATTCATTATCTGGATCATCATAATAAGCTAAAAAGTCCATCCAGAAGCATTCTAATTCATGTTCTGTATAATCCTTGTTTTTTAGTTTAATTCCTAATCTTTTTAAATTTATACGTTCTTGCAAAGAAAAGGCTTTTTTAAATTAAGAATTGGTTTATAAAAGTGATTTTGTTGCCATTTCAATAACAGCAACATTTACTAATTTATTTATAGATGCATCATATATCTCTGATAGTTCTTTTAATTTACTATATAAACTAACATCTATTTCAATTCGTCTTTTTAGAATATTATCTCTTTTTAAAAAATACTTATCAAATACCACTTTTTTCACTTCCTTATGCACTATATTATAATGCACTGAAGTGTGTATTTTAATTCCTATCAAGCACCAGTTTCTGACTGTTTTTAGGAACATTTTGTTTAATTTTCAAAAATAGGTTTACTATATGATAATCCTCCATTTTTATT